>JBGQGR010000031.1:0-11349 GCA_041497495.1 Anaerolineae bacterium
CCCGATGATCGACGCGGGGTGCATGCGATGCGCATAGCCCCACACCGCCGTAACGATGATCGAGCCTAGCAGCGGCACGCGCACCGCTTTGAACAAACTGCGGATGGGCTGTTTGCGCCACGCCATCAGCGGCGCGATGCTCATCAGTACCAACAGCACCAGGAACATCGGGCCGGTCACGCTGCGGAAATACGGCGGCCCGACGGTGATTTTGGTGCCGGTCACCAGTTCGGAGATCAACGGGAACGTCGTGCCCCAAAAGACGGCCAGCGTGATCACCAGGAAGATCATGTTCTGCAACATGAAGACGGCTTCGCGCGAAACGAAGCTTTCCATTTCGTGTTCACCCTTCAGCGACTTCAGCCGACTGAACAACAAGGCCAGCGAGCCGATGAAGGTGACGCTGATGAAGATCAGAAACGCGGGCCCCATCGCCGATTGGGCAAAAGCGTGCACTGAGCCGATCACACCCGTACGGGTGATGAAGGTGCCGAATAACGCGAGTGAATACGTTAGGACGATCAGGATGATGCTCCAGACTTTGAGCATGCCGCGCTTCTCAGTCATCATAGTCGAGTGTAGAAAGGCCGTGCCGACCAGCCACGGCATCAGCATCGCGTTCTCGATTGGGTCCCAACCCCAGAAGCCGCCCCAGCCCAAAACGTCATACGCCCAGCGTCCGCCGAGGATCAAGCCGATCGTCAGGAAGATCCACGCGACTAATGTCCAGCGGCGAGTCGTGCGAATCCATTCGTCCTCATGCGCCTTGCCGGTAATCAACGCCGCGATTGCAAATGCAAAGGGAATGACAAAGCCCGTAAAGCCCAGATAGGTCGTGGGCGGATGACCGATCATGCCAAAGTGACGCAGCAATGGATTGAGCCCTTGACCGTCGAGCGGAACATAGGGCATGCCATTCGCCGGTTGGAAGACCGCCGTGATCAGATCGGTTGCGCCGGGCACGTGCCACAAGCGCGCAAACGGATTGGTAATGAACACCGCCAGTCCGATGAAAAACGCGGTCGTCAGCATCGACACGGCGATCACGTATGGCATCAACTCGCGATCGCGTTTCCACTTCCGCATCAATACGACGGCGACAAAGCCCGCCATCAACCAGGCCCAGAACAAAATGGATCCGGGTTGCCCGCCCCACAACGCCGTCGCGCGCAAGAACGGCGACATCGATTCACTCGATACATCCACGACATACGCGAGTGAGAAATCGAGGCTTAGCAACGCATAGACGATCATCAAGACTGCGATCGTGAGCAGCGGAAACACCAGCAGTGCCGCGTTGCGAGCGCTCTCCACCCAGCCCCAATGGTTAGTGCGGCCGCCGTAGGCCGACGCGAACGTCGCATACACGGCCAGCACAAAAGCAATGAAAATAACCAACACACCAATCTCTGCCAACATCCTATCCTCCTAATGCTTCAACTCTCAACCACTTCACTGACCCGGATACTGTTCAGCCAGCAACTCGTCGATCTTTTGATCGAGTTCCGGTGTTTGAAGCGGCCCGATGTGCACGCCGCGCAGCTCGCCATTTTTGGTGATGAAGAATGTCTCCGGCACGCCTTTGATGCGATAGGCTTCGGCGACGCGCGTGCCCAGGTCGGGCCCGTTAAAATAAGTAAGATCAAACTCTTTCATGTAGGCCAGTGCTTCCTTATTTGTGTCCACCCAATCCACTCCGATAAACACCACGCCCTTAGCCTTGTACTTGCGCCAGGTCTTTTCCAGGTAAGCCGCCTCTTCGCGGCATGGCGGGCACCACGACGCCCAGAAATTGACGATGACGACCTGGCCGCGTAATTGGCTCAAGGTGAGTGTGCGCTCGTCGAAGCTGGTCAGCGTGAAGTCCGGCGCCTGACCTGATTCGACCGGGCCGGAGTTGGCTTTGACCAACCCCCAGGCCGATAAGCTCAACAATCCGATCAGCACACCAAACGCCAACAGGCGGCCGCCTTTGCCCAGCCAGCGGCGTTTGGGCTGCCCGATCGGATCTGGCATGGTCATGGATGGCAGTTGTTCTTCCATATGATCTGCTCGCTTTCGATTCATCTATGGCTGTTTGCGGACGGCCGCTTGAATCGTAATTTCCAGCTGCGGCTGGTTCGGATCGTTATTCTGGATGATCAGTGTCCGCCGCACCGTCGTACCGGCTGCTTCCGGATGAAAGCCGGCGTCGAAAGTGATCGTCACAATGCTGACTTTGCCCGCCGGAATAATGGCCGACGTGAAATCGGCCGAGGTGCAGTCACAGCTGGTATAGGCTCGACTAATAGTCAGCGGCGCCTGGCCGCGATTAACGATCACGAAATCGCGCTTGACGATCTCTTTTGGACCGATCGAGCCAAAATCGTAAAAGGTCATTGGGATTTCAACTGAGGGCTGTGGACTATCTTTTGGCAGGAACGGGATCGGCTTCGACATATCCATGCCCGCCATGTCCATCTCGTGCACCGCGTGCAGCGGTTGATCGCGCGCGATTTCTTCAGGCCAATAGGCTGAGGCTGGATTCGCGTCGCGCTGCGCTAGGAACCAATACAAACCGGAGCCGATGATCAAGACCAGCCCGATGCTGATCACGATCAGCGCAGTGATCTTTTGGTGCGAGCGGCGTGCGGGTGGATTGAGTGGTTCGGCAATGGACTGTGTCACGGGTAGACCTCCAACGTTTGGCGCAGTGCTTGATTGGCGATGGCGGGATCGACGGCCAGCCAAATCACGAGATCGTTTGTTTGAAAAAAGAAATGCTTTTGGCCCATTCCGTCCAGGCTATACAGCGTGCGGTTACCTTGCGGCTGTGCCCCCGAAGGTGTGAACGGCGAATTTCCTTCGGCAATCTTGGCGCGCATCGCGTCGACGATTTGTTGTGCGATGGCGCGGCTGGGAAATTGTGACACCCACAAGGTTGCATTGGCTAGGGCATTGCGATAAGTGCCCATGGCACCTGTGGTCTGATCGAACTGCTTGCCGTGCAGGCGATTGATTTCGGTTACGGCCACAGGGCCATAGTTCGCGTTGACGAGCGGAAGATCGGCCAGTGTTTGGGGAAGATTGAGGGTGTTAGCCTGCGCGCTGCTCAGCAGATAGGCCGCGCTGCCGATGATCACTAGCGCCCCAAGACAAATGAGCAAGAAGGCGATGCTGCGTTTCGACATTCAAATTCCAGCCTCGGCACTCGCCATCACTCAGCGGCTGCCTGATCGGGGAATTGATCTTCATAACGCGTCGGACATTTAAGCAGGAGATTGTCGGCGACAAACTTTCCATCGGCTGTGAGCTGGCCTTCGACAATGGCCTGAGCGTGCGGCTTGAGCAGATCGGACTTGGGGCCGTGATACACGATGCGCAGCGGTGTTTGCTTGCCAATCTGATCTTCGGTATCGACGATGTCGAATTCCAGATGCGGCTCACCATTACGCATCTCATAGAACGTTGATTCAAAGATCACCGCGCCCGATACCCGCGCACCCTGACCGATCACGGCTGTGCCCCGATCACGCAGCTGCGTCACCGTTAGGAAATATTGCATCGTGGACGCCATGCTCGTGACAATTAAGAGGATCGCCGCCGACGCTATTAACGATCCGCCCAGCAAGAACTTGGGTTTCATCTTCGCCTCGCCTTCGAGAAGGTTGCTCAGCCTGCCGCCACCGTACAAACGGGCATAACCTGTGTGCGGGTCAGAACTTACAGGCTAAGCATGATCTCAGTCTATCAAAGCGGAGAATGCTCAACAAGCGCCAAATGGCGCATCACGTGAGATCAATGACATATGTCACGGTCGGGAATTCAGTGCCGGATAATACCCTGCCGCTGGGACAACCGGCCAGCAGCGCCCGGCTTCGAGTAGGCCGCTGAGAAGCGCCCGCGCGGACGCGGGCCTGGAGCAAGGAGGTTGCTTAATGCCAGCGTGTTTTTGTGGTGATATAATTGATATTGATTCGGAAGTAATTTGTTGAGCTTGACAGACTGCTCAGGTGGCGTATTATAGTTGGAGAGGCGGCGATGAGGGTCAGGCGAGTCATTTGGTTACCAGAAATTTAAGAGAAGCTGAGGCGCAAGCATAATGTTCTGGTGACCGAAGTGGAAGACGTACTGTTTAGTAACTCACATCAAATTTGTTGAGAAGGGCCACCGTGAGAGCGAAGACCTGTACGCTGCACACGGCCAGACCGAAGAGGGTCGTTACGTGATAGTGCTTTTCGTTTTGAAAGCGGGCAATGAGGCATTGATTCTGAGCGCACGAGACATGGATACAGCGGAGAGACGAAGCTATGAGCGACGAAAGAGTTAGCAGCATTTCTAAAGCGCGAACACTTGAAGAGATCGCCGATTTCTGGGACACGCATAGCCTGGCCGACTATGAGGATCAGACCTATGAAGTCGAAATGACCTTTGATCCTACGGCGCGGCGCGCGGTTGTCAACATCGATCCGGAATTGATGGATGAACTGCGCCGTATTGCGCGTGAGCGAAAGGTCAGCACCCAAACGCTGGTTAACCTGTGGTTGCGCCAACGCACCGATCAACTTCACGGCCAGTCTGCTATCTCCGGTTGAATGGTTCTCGAATAAGGTTGCACTGTCCGACGCGCGAAGTGATGGACGGTTGTGAGTATCGGGAAGTAATTTGCCGATAAGACCCGCAGGGTTTATAAACCCTGCGGGTCTTTTCTGTTTTCCTGCGCATCGATGCGAACTCCTGCCCCCACCCGCATCGATCAATTCCACCAGTGATCCTATCGCCTCCCCTGTCGATGCCCTTCAACAAGAATCTCATCGCGCATTGGATCGGCATCGACGGGGGAGGATTGGTAGGGGTTCTTTAGCGGAGAGTTTTTGTTTGCATTTGACCCGCGCTCTCATTCTCGCTATACTTGCCCGCAGCCTCATTACACGGTGTTTTAACATGCCAACAAAGTGTACTCATTCGATCATGTTGCCATCAACGAAGACGTAACGGCGTGCGATATAGCGCACACACCGATTGATGACGCCGTGCTGGATGTCGCCATATTTTCTCTGTCCTTAATGGGCTTGAATTATGCCGACTATCTCAAAGAGGCTTATCGCACTTTGAGGTTCGGTGGCTTCCTGAAGATTGCAGAGCCAGTTACACGCTGGTCAGAGAAAAGATCAGAGTTGCGATCAGCAATTGCAGTAGCTGGCTTTCTGCTCGTTGGTGATATTGAGGAATCCAATCAATTCTTCTACATCGATGCGATTAAAGCGGATAGATGATAAGAGCGCGTGTTGTTCGGGGTGAGGGTGAATCGCACCACTTCACTTTTCCCCAAATCGATCATATTCTCATGAACAACACCGTGCACCACCTCGACTTAGGGGTCGTTCTTGACTACAAGGGGTACGATTTTTTGAGAATTGTTAAGGTACGAGATTGCAAGGAACAACAGCTCTAGGCGGGAATCCAGGGGTTTTATCAGCGTGATTTGTCAATCGTAAATCTGGATGCCCGATAAAAGCATTCGGGCATGACACCGCCACGCAGACAAAAGCGAAAATTGTGACCGCGTTGAGTATATAGACTCCCCGCCAAATGGCCTACCGTAAATTAAGCCGGATAGCTCTAACGTAGGACTTGCAAAACACATAGACTGTATGCAGCGAATTTGATTCGGCTTGAAATTACAGTTAGAAAGGAAGAACGATGAACAAGCAACAGCAGCAAGCGTTAGTGGCTCAACGCGCACGGCAGAAGAAAATTAGGGCCATTGCGTTTAGCGTGATCACGGTGATCGTTCTCGGCCTGTCGGTCACAATGCTGGCCTCAGCTTTCGCGTCGAGGACACCCGCGCCGGTCGCCAATACGATCGATATTTCTGCCGACATGAGCGGCTTCAATCTGCAAGAGGTCCAGGTGAAAGTCGGCGAACCGGTTTCGATTCGATTGACCAGCCTGGACAGCTCGCACCACACCGATGGCGGCGGCAAGCACCAATGGGCGGTGGATGACTTTAACGTCAGCGTCGTCGCTCAACCGCTAGGCAACAACTCCGTCACTTTCACGCCGGATAAGCCCGGCACTTACACATACTATTGTGACATTTGCTGCGGCGGGCGGGCCAATCCCACCATGCAGGGCAAACTCATTGTCGAAGGATAACCCATGAGCCTGCGTCTCCGATCGATTACCGTTATCTCGATCCTGAGTTTGATTGCCCTCGGCGCGATCGCGTTGACAGGTTTCTGGCATCCGAACGCGCCCGATGCGGCGATGCAGATGTATCTGCCTCAGATCACTTTGCCGACCGTCGTCGTGGCCGGGGGAGTGGACGGCATCAATCCCTGTGCGTTCACGGTCTTGTTGTTGTTCGTCACCGCGTTGACCACTACCCTGCAATCGGGTGAAGCGAACGTCAAGGCGATGCGCGTGCGGATCTTGGGTCTGGGCGGCATTTATATCGCCGCCGTCTTTTTGACCTATCTCGCGTTGGGCGTGGGCCTGCTGAAGTCGTTGGACTTCTTCACGCGCCAACACATCCCGGCTCGCTTCGGCGCATTGCTGGCGATCTTGTTCGGACTGTGGATGCTCAAGGATTATTTTCTGCCCGATGTGGGCTGGCGCTTGCAAGCTCCGGCTAAGATCGGCAGCGTGGCACGTCAGATGGCAAAGAAGGCGACACTGCCTGCGCTCGTCGTCGGCGGGTTCTTGATTGGTCTGTGCACCGTGCCGTGCAGCGGCGCAGTCTATCTTGGTGTGTTGAGTTTGCTGGCCTTGCAGCCAACCGCGTTACAGGGCTATACCTATCTGGTGTTGTACAACGTCGTCTTCATTCTGCCGTTGGTCGTGATCTTGATCGCGGCTTCGGCCCGTCCCACGTTGAATCGATTAGCACATTGGAATCTGCATCATAAAGAATGGGTAAGGTTGATCATGGGTGGCGGCGTAGTGGCGATGGGCTTGTTGATCTTAGCCACAGTGTGATCGAGTGAAGCACTGGCCAGGGTGATCGCCATGCATCAAGGATTTGTTTTAGCGGCGACCTGTGAGCAAACCGTATCGATATTGATCGAAACGCTGACCCAGCATGGGTATCGACTGGAGCGCAGTTTCGATCTACGCGACGCGCTGCAGCATCACCCCGATTGCCCCTGCCCACATCACGGTACGTCAGAATGCAATTGCCAGTATAGGGTGCTGTTGGCCTACGAACAAACACCAACCACGCCGCCAACGGTGATCACGGTCCACGAGTGTGATGGCCTGACGCAGGTGCGTGTAATGGATATGCCCATGGATGATGCTTCAGCCCAGCCACTGCTGGCTGCGTTGAGTGCAGCACTGAACAGCGTGCCGATCGATGCTTGACGAAACTCGTGTTGATCTCGATCGACGGCTGGCCTGTGTGCGCGGGCACTTACAGGCGACGCTGCGGATGATCGAGCGCGGCGAAGGCGATCTGGCTGTCGTGCATCAGCTTCAAGCTGTGCGAGGCGCATTGACACAAATTCAAATCCGATTGCTGCGCGTGTGGCTGAGCGAGTGCAGCGACCGGATGCAACAACCCGATACAGTTAGACAGATCAAACGCGAGCTAAGTGCGATTTTGAAGATTCAGAAAGGAAATACCACATCATGAGTAATCAAAGCCTGACTCTCCCCATTAGCGGCATGACTTGCGCCTCGTGCGTCAATCATGTCGAAACGGCATTAAAGGAAGTGCCGGGTGTTGCCAAGACGACAGTCAATCTGGCGACTGAGCGAGCCACCATCCAACTCACCGATACCCGCGTGCCGATCAGTCGATTGGTGATAGCCGTGCAAGACATCGGCTATGACGTGCCGACCGAGACGCTGACATTGACGATCAAAGGCATGACCTGTGCGTCGTGCGTCGATCACGTTGAGGGTGCGTTGAAGGAATTACCGGGTGTCTCACTGGCCGTCGTAAATCTTGGATTTGGCACCGCGCGCGTCACTTACATTCCCGGCGTCGTCACCACTTCACAAATGAAGCAGGCGGTGAGCGATGTCGGCTATGAGGCGATCGAACCTTCAAAGGCCGCAGACGCGGTCGATCGGGAACGGCAACTCCGTCAGGACGAGATCAAACGGCAAGGCCGTAATCTCATCATCGCCGGCGCAATTGGGCTGCTAGTCATGATCGGCACGTTCTACGATATGCTCGGCCCCTTCAAGGCGATCGTACCGGAGTTCCTCTCATACAAATGGGTCATCGGCCTCTTAACCACGCCGATTGTCTTCGGCCCTGGCCGGCAGTTCTTCACCAACTCTTGGCGCGGCTTGAGACACGGCGTGACCGATATGAACCTGCTGTACGCGACCGGGATCGGCGCAGCCTATGGCATCGCGGTGATCAATACACTGTTCCCGAATGCGGGCTTTGGTGGTCAAGGCGCCACATTCTTTGAGAGCGCCGCGCTGCTCACCGCCTTCATCGTTCTGGGTCGTTGGCTCGAAGCACTGACCCGCGGCCGCACCTCCGAAGCGATCCGCAAGTTGATGAAACTGCAACCCAAAATCGCGCGCGTGATTCGCTATGGGCAAGAAGTTGAAATTCCCGCCGACGGGGTTGAAATGGGTGACTTGATCCTAGTCCGACCTGGCGAAAGTGTGCCGGTCGATGGGGTCGTAGCCGAAGGCTATTCAGCTGTCGATGAATCGATGCTGACGGGCGAAAGTCTGCCAGTCGAAAAGAAAGCGGGCGACAATGTCATTGGCGGAACACTGAACAAGACTGGGGCATTCAAGTTCAACGCGACGAAAGTGGGCAAAGATACGGCGTTGTCACAGATTATCAAGCTGGTCGAAGACGCGCAGGCCAGCAAAGCGCCGATCCAAAAATTGGCCGACTGGGTGGCAGGACATTTCATCCTCGGGGTGCACGTGTTGGCCGTGCTCGTGTTCGTGTTCTGGTTCTTCTTTGGCTACAACCAATTCTTCGATCCGAACTCCAGTTTCATTCTTTCACCGTATAAACTGGGTGAAATTGGTGTATTTGGTTTCTCGCTACTGCTCTCGGTGACGGTGTTGGTCATCTCTTGCCCATGTGCCGTCGGACTGGCGACGCCATCGGCGATGATGGCGGGCACCGGCAAGGCCGCCGAGCACGGTGTGCTCTTTAAGGGCGCAGAAGCCATCGAGAATACCAGCAAGCTGCAAGCAATCATGTTCGATAAGACTGGCACGCTGACGAAAGGTGAACCATCGGTCACGGATGTGATCTCGATCGGATCATCACAGTCCGACGTTCTGCGGTTGGCCGCCATCGCCGAGAAGAATAGCGAGCACCCGCTGGGCGAAGCGATCGTACGCGGTGCAGAGTCGCGGGGTTTGTCATTCGTCGAGGCCGAGTCATTCAACTCGATTCCCGGTTACGGCGTCGAGGCGAAAGTCGAAGGTCGCGCAGTGTTGCTGGGCAATCGCAAGTTGATGCATGCGCACCGTGTGTACTTTGGTGCGTTGATGACCCAGGCCGAGCAATTGGAAGGCGACGGCAAGACCGTGATGTTCGTCGCCGTCAATGGCGAACCGGCGGGCTTGATCGCCGTAGCCGATACGCTAAAAGAATTTTCCGCGGAAGCCATTCACCGCTTGCACAAACTTGGACTTGAGACGGTGATGATCACGGGCGACAATCGCCGCACCGCCGAAGCGATCGCGCGGCAGGTTGGCATCGATCGGGTGCTGGCCGAAGTGCTGCCGCAAGACAAAGCAGCTGAGGTGAAGCAGCTGCAAGCGTCCGGCCAGAAAGTGGCGATGGTCGGCGATGGCGTGAATGATGCGCCCGCCTTGGCGCAGGCCAACGTCGGCATGGCAATCGGATCGGGCACCGATGTCGCGAAAGAAACCGGCGATATCATCTTGATCAAAGACGACATCCGCGATGTGGTCGTGGCGCTGGAAGTGGCGCAAGCGACCATGCGCAAGGTGAAGCAGAATCTGTTCTGGGCTTTCGTCTACAACATGCTCGGCATTCCGTTGGCCGCCGGACTGCTGTATCCGTTCGTGTCGATCATCATCAGCCCCGAATTGGCGGGGTTGCTCATGGCGATCAGTTCGATCACCGTCACGCTGAACACGCTGCTGCTCAAGCGCTTCAAGCCGTCGATTCGACACACGGATAAGCCGGCGCGCGGTACCGGCGGTGTGCGCTTGGAACCCGTTGTGGCCGTGAGCGGTCACTGAAAGGACTCGAATATGGAACACGAACAAGTTGAGAAAGATATTGCACGCAAGAGTGCGTTGATCTACCTGCCGATTTCAATCGGTGCGGCGCTGCTGTTCTTGATCGCGGCCAGCGTCTTCGGCAACTATCCCACTGTGGCACGCATCGGCGGAACGGTGTGGGTCGGACTGCTGAGCCTGATTATTTCGATGCCGATCGTTACTTCACGTGTCAAGAAGCACGCACACGGCTAACTGCCAGGCCGGAAACCGCTTCATCAACTCTTTACACAGTCGGCATCTGCGCTTCACGTTCATCGGTTATACTGTCCTTCAGTAACAGGAGGACAGCGTAACCATGAAGACAAGAAATTTCAGCCTTGGATTGCTGGCAGTCATTGCAGTGTTGGTAGTCAGCGCTTGCAGCGCATTGCCGCCAGTCCCGGTCAGTTAGGCCCAGGCAACATGCTGGGGAGCGGCGGCATGATGGGTAATGGTGGGATGACGGGCTATGGTTCCAGCCGATCGGCGCCAGCGATTCCACCCACTCCGATCGGCGCAGCAGCCGAACCGGTGGATCGAGAAATCCAAATCACGGCCAGCAACTTGCGCTTCGTGCCCACCCAAGTCACCGTCAGGCCCGGCGAGAAAGTGCGCTTCGTCATCACCAACACCGATGGCATGCTGCACAACTTCGGAAGTGACGATGCGGGCATTGCCTATGGACCGCTGCCGGCGGGCATGACTCAATCGGTAGTGTGGACAGCGCCCGCCAAGGCCAGTACGGTCACGGCAGTCTGCACATTGCATGCCGGGATGAGGTTGTCCATCGTCGTCAAAAACTGAATTGCCACACATCACGGCAAGTAGCAAGCATTCGCTGGCCGGGGAATCGTATGATGGCCGTGAGCCAGCCGATGTTACGACCTTCGATATTTTCAATCACTTTACGTGGCGATGGCAGAGTAGAATAATTCCAGGAGGTGTTTCCATGGCAACAGAACTGGGCTTGCGCGTCAAACTGAATTTGCCGTACGACCAAGCCGTGCAGAAAACAACCGAGGCGCTCAAAGCTGAAGGGTTTGGCGTGTTGACCGAGATCGACGTGAAAGCCACGCTGAAGCAAAAACTCAATGCCGACTTTCGCCGCTACGTGATCCTCGGCGCGTGCAACCCGCCTCTGGC
>JBGQGR010000032.1:0-11327 GCA_041497495.1 Anaerolineae bacterium
CACAAATCGGATGTCGGCGGCGTCGCGCTCGATCTGGCCGACGAAGTTTCCGTGCGCCATGCGTTCGATCGCATCATGGCGAATGCGCGCAAGGCCAAGCCTGACGCACACATCGATGGTGCGACGATGCAGCAGATGGTCAAGCATGGACACGAAGTGATCATCGGCGCGGTGCGCGACGAGCAGTTCGGTCCGCTGATGATGTTTGGCGCAGGCGGCGTGGAAGTGGAAGGCGCGCGCGACGTGGCGTTCGGCCTAGCGCCGCTGTCTCGATCGGAAGCAGAAAAAATGATCGAGGCGACGTTTGCCGGACGGCGACTGCGCGGCTATCGCAACATTCCACCCGCCGATCGAGAGGCGGTCATCAAAGTGCTGCTGCGCCTGTCGCAGTTCGTCGCCGACTTTCCGCAAGTGCAGGAAGTAGAGATCAATCCGCTGCGCGCCCAAGCGTCCGGGCAGGGCGCTATCGCGATTGATGTGCGGATCAGTGTGAAACCATGATCTAGGTCACAACCATTGGAAAACAAAACGAGCTTCTATAGCAGAGGCTCGTTTGTCAGTACGAAGCGTGACTAAGGCTGCGCGACTTCAGAGATCACAATTTGTTTGTCGTGGGTGGGCAGATCAAACGTGGCGCTGGCGGCCAGTAGCTTGCCGTTCGGTTTGTTGAAGACTTGCCAGCGGAAATTCTGCTTGCCGTAATCGGCTGGATAAACCCACCACCGTTTGTAAGCAGTCGTCGGCGTACTGTTTGTTAGAAAGTCGTCCAAGTTACCTTGCCAGGTATCGACGTCATGCCACACCTGATTGGCGCTTTGCCATTGAACAATCGTAAAGTAATTGAGGCTGGTCGTTGGCAACCGCAGTTCGATGACCGCGCCAAAAATCCCTGCGGCGACAGGCACGGGAGTCGGGGTGGGCAGGGGAGGCGGGGTCGGGCGTGGTGGCAGATCGCCGGCGCCGGCGATGCCGGGCAACAGCGCGAACAGCATGGCAATGCACACTAGGCTGATGATGAAACGATTTGTTTTGAACATTGAAGTCTCCTTGGCAAACTAAATGCGGACTACGGATTTGGTCGAGCAGGCGGCTGATCGGGCGAAGCTGTTGAATCCGATCGGAAGATCTGATCAATAGTGAATATTCACCAGCGTCCCGATACTCGCCCAGTTGTATAACCACGCTGCTTCGGGCGTCGGTAGATTCACGCAGCCGTGGCTCATGGGATGGCCGAAGTTGTTGTGCCAGTAAGTTCCATGCAGACCATAGTCGTTATAGAAATACATGACCCACGGCACATCCGGCAGATAATAACCCGGCCCGTACATCAACTGCGCGGGATATTTGACGTAGATGTTGAATTGTCCGGTGACGGTCGGCGTGCCGGGCAAACCGGTCGAGACCAATGTGGTGCGCACAACGGTATCGCCTTCATATGCGACCAAGAGTTGCCGCGTCAGATCGACATCGATCCAACGTGACTGATCATTCAAAGGTGGCGGAGGATCGATCGGCACCGCGGTTGGTTCCGATGTTGGAAAGTCGGTGGGCGGTAAAGGCGTATCGGTTGGAACTTCAGTCGGCAATTCGATTGGTGCTGATGTCGGTTCGATCGTAGCGGCTTCAGTTGGCGCAAGAGTCGGTGTGGATGTCGCGGTCGGGATCGATGTGGCGGTCGCTATTGGCGCTAAAGTTGCAGTGGCACTCACGGCGATCGTCGGTGCGTTTTGCGCTACTGCATTGCGCGGCGGCCCGAACAACCACAACGCGCCGATGCCCAGGCACGCGATCAAGATCAAACCGATCAAGCCGCCGAGCAAGAGGCCTGCGGCTGGCTGAGTGCCTTGTCCATTTTTCGATTTAGGTTGAGCGGCGCGATCGGGATCAGCTTGATCCGGCGGCGTTTGATCAAACGTCAGGACAGAGAACGGCTGAGTAACTTGACCGCCGCCTTCGGCGAGATAAGGATGCACTCGCCGGCGTGCCCAGCGGATGCCCGCATGCGCCCGATCGATCTTCGGATCGATCTCAAGCACGCGCGCCAAATACCGCAGGCTGTCTTCGCCTCGATCGCACACACCGGCCAGCAGCAGCAGCGTATGAACATTGAGCGGATCGCGTTCGATGATTTTCTCAAAGAACTTGCGCGCGGCGTCCGGCTGACCGTCTTTGATCAGCAGCACGCCATATTCCATTAATTGATCGACACTTATCTGTGATGGAGGGTTCATGTGTTAGGAATTGTTTGAGAGCAGCGATGGCTCTCACATCACCGCAGCTGAGGCATGGGAGCCTCAGCAGCGAATAATCTGGTTCATTTCGGCAGACTGTTAATGAAGCAGGTGATCCCATCGGCGATGCCGCGGGCCGGAATATCGGGCTGGTTCACAATCAAATTATAGTCTAACTTCAAGAATCCCGTCTCGATGATCGCCGCCGGCGTGTCCAGATTCACTTCGCGGAAAGAATGATAGTCGGTCATATCGTGCGTGATGCTGTTCTCGTGATAAGGTAATTCGGTCACGCGGGCGTAATTGTCTTTGAGGCACGTTACGAGATTGTCTTCGGTGTTCGGGATCGCGCTGGCAGCCGATCGGGCGACCTTGAAACCGGTGGCCGGTGGATCGGCATCGATCGCGTCGCACGAATCGGCATGGATCGACAGCAGCATATCGGCCTGATAACCGTTCAAGCGCGAATCAAACTCCTGCAAGAGATCGACGCGATAATCGCGCGCGGTCAAAATCTCGGCGACACGTTTGGCAATTTCCAAATTGGTCTGCTGCTCGGTGACACCGTCGGGACACACCGAGCCGGAGTCGTTGCCCCAATGTCCGGCCACAATGCCGATTATCGGCCGGCGCGGCCGGCCATCCGGTTGAGGTGCACTGAATGATAACGGGGTTGGAGTGAGCGACGCAGCGGGGCGCGGAGTAGCGATCGGTTGGACAGGCAAGCCGCCAACGCGCGCCGTGGTGATCACCGCTAAGCCGATCGTTCCGGCGATGGCGATCAAGATTAGCCAGCCCACTTGCGATCGAGAGGCGTTTGATTTTTGTTTACGCCGCACGGCCATGTTATCGGCGCGGCGTGAGTTCGATCGGCTTTTCGAGGTCATTGGGCTGTATAATACTTCTGAATACAGGTCAAGTCAAAGTTCTAAAGCGTGAGATGTCGGCCACTCGATCGACTCGATGGAAAATTGTCAGGCGGCGTGATGTGTCTATGATAGAATCTTTGAAGTTTGGCCAGCCGAGGAGAGTGAATGAGCGCTATCGAAGTTGTTGACCTCAAGAAAACATACGGCGAGACTCGCGCGGTTGACGGTGTCAGTTTTCAAGTAGAGCCGGGCGAAGTGTTTGGCTTGCTCGGACCAAACGGTGCGGGCAAAACCACGGCCGTCGAAATGATCGAAGGGCTGCGCCCACCGGACAGCGGTTCGATTCGAGTGTTGAGTCTTGATCCCAAACACGATCTGCGGCAGATCAAAAATCGCATCGGGATTCAACTGCAGACGACGGCGTTGTATCCGCGTTTGACCGTGCGCGAAGTGATCGATCTGTTCGCGTCTTTTTTCAATGGCCGTCCGCCGGTTCCCACCGATACGTTGATCACCATGGTCGGACTGGTTGACAAAGCCAATACGCGCAGCAAAGAACTATCGGGCGGGCAGAAGCAGCGGCTGTCTGTGGCGTTGGCGCTGGTCAACGATCCTGAGATCGTGTTTCTGGATGAGCCGACCACGGGTCTCGATCCGCAGGCGCGGCGCAATCTGTGGGATGTAGTGACGAATTTGCAGCGGCGCGGTAAAACGATCTTGCTGACGACGCACTATTTGGAAGAGGCGGAAGTATTGTGCGATCGCGTCGCAGTGATCGATCGCGGCAAGATCATCGCGCTGGATTCGCCCGATGGCTTGATCCGCCAACACTTCAACGACACGGCGATCGAATTCAACGCGATCGGCAGTTTTGATGCCGATCGATTGCGCGCGCTGCCCGGCTTGTCTGATCTGGCGGTGACTGATCAGCAAGTCACGCTGCACAGTTCTGATGTGCCGCAGACGATGAACGGCCTGTTGGATATGGCGAAGCAGCAAGCGATCAAGTTTCGGGATATGACGGTGCACAACGCCACACTGGAAGATGTATTTTTGAAATTAACCGGACGTCACATCCGGGATTGAGCGCAGAGAACTTCCTATGAAAACTTTCATAAACTTGTATCGAGCGAACTTAAAAGAATATGTGCGCGATCGGATGGCGGTCTTTTGGACGATGGCTTTCCCGATCGTGTTCATCTTGATTTTCGGCCTGATCTTCAGCAGCGGCAACGCGCGCCTGACGATCGAAGTGGCGGTGATCAATCCCGACAATGATCCGATCAGCGCACAGATCAGCGAGGGCTTCAAGCAAGTGCCGACTTTTAAATTGAAACAGAGCGCCGATGTCGAGGCCGAGCTGCAGGCACTGCGCCTGGGCCAACTTGATATGGTCGTGGTGCTGCCGAACGGGCTGAGCAAATCGATCGGGGACAAGCAAACCGGAAGCGTGCAAGTTTATTACGATCCGTCTGCCACCACTATCGCGCAAGCCGGATTGAGCATTCTGCGCGAAGCGTTCAACATTGCCGAGCGGGCGATCAATCACACCTCGCCGCTCTTCTCGATCGAGCCGCAGCAAATTCAAGCGAAGCCGTTGAACCAGGTCGATCTGTTGGTGCCGGGGATTTTGGCGATGTCGCTGATGCAATTGGGATTGTTCGGCACCGCGCAGCCTTTGGTCGCATTGCGCGAGCAGGGTGTACTCCGCCGCTTGGGCGCGACGCCGCTGTCGCGCAGCACGGTCATCGCCGCTCAAGTTGCCTTTCGATTCACACTCGGCGTGGCGCAGTCCGTGTTGATTCTCAGTCTGGGCAATGCGCTGTTTCAAGTTTCGATCGGCGATAGTTTGTTAGTGTTGGTAGTGGTGATTGCCATGGGCATCTTGTTGTTCATCGCGTTGGGTTTTGCCGTGGCCGGGCTGGCGAAGTCAGCGGAGAGCGCTAACGGCATTACGCAGATGATCAATTTTCCGATGATGTTTTTGTCCGGCTTGTTCTTTCCGCTAAGTCTGCTGCCACCTTTCCTGCTGCCCGTCGCGGCGATATTGCCGCTGACGTACGTGGCCGATGCGCTGCGACAAGTCATGGTGAATGCGCCTTCGACCACTTCGTTAGCGACCGATGTGTTGGTGATGGGTGTCTGGTTGGCGATCAGTTTGATCGGCGCAGTCAAATTGTTTAGATGGGCTTGAATTTCGAAGGGATGTCGGGTGAAATCGCGGTGCGATCAGCGCGTTGGTATGAATTCCGATAGAATCTGGTCAGAAAGCTGCGCGCCGCCCGAAAATTGTGCTAAGATAATGACTGTCTGATAATTCTTTATCTGCAGGGGATCATGCATGTCGCTGTTGCACGAAAATCGACGGATATGGCAGAAGCATGTGCTGGCGGAAAATCGGCGCAGTGTTGACGGCTTGCTGGAAACCTTATGCGACGAGCCGGTCTATACGATCATGGCAACGGGCGAAGAATATCGGGGCAAGGCTGCGGTCGCCGAATTTTATACCGGACTGTTTGCCGGTGTGCCCGATGCCACCTTCGATCTGATTAGCGTCTTTGTGTCTGCAGACGGCGTGATGGAAGAATCAGTGTTGAAGGGTACGCATAAGGGTGAATTGTTCGATCTGCCGCCGACCGATAAAACATTTTCGCTGCCATTGATCATCGTGTTCCCAATCAAGAACGGCGAGATCCTCGGCGAGCGTTTGTACTTTGATATTGCCACGTTGATGCATCAACTCGGCATTTCACTCGATCAAATCCCGGTGACTTGAAATCACAATGGGACACGGATATTCTTATCTTCTGTGCTTATCTGGCGAATCGGCGGACAAGCTCTTGACGGATTCGATCGACGTGTTATAATTTTCCTCAGAGGAATCTTCAAAATGAAACCGCAGGTATGCATGTGTAGCGGGGCGGGGCAATAGCCATCGTCCCGGAGTTGTAGCGGCAGTCTTCTGATTCGCCTCTCAACAAGACCAACAAACCGGATCGATGGCCTTTGCACCCGCGTAGTTTAGCAGGGTTGTGCAAAGGCACGTCGCGTCCGCGTCGTGTTGGTCTTGTTTTGTTTATAAGCCCAGAGTTTCTCTTATTCGAGTTGAATAAATGGCGATCACTCTTCAACCCTCCAATATCCAGCATCTAACTTCCAATCTTCAACTTCCCGGCGAAGCCTTATTCGATCGCGTCGGCAATACGCCGCTGCTGCCCTTGCAGCGCATCGGCGCGGAATTCCCGCACGTCGAAATTTACGCCAAGGCCGAATGGTTCAATCCCAGCGGCTCAGTGAAAGATCGAGCGGCGCGCGAAATCATTTTATCCGCCGAGCGCGATGGATCGTTGACGCCCGCTAAGGTGTTGCTCGACGCGACTTCTGGCAACATGGGCATCGCCTACGCAACATTCTGCGCCGCGCGCGGCTATCGAGTGCAGCTGATGCTGCCATCAAATGCGAGCCGCGAGCGCATCATCACGCTGCAAGCGCTCGGCGCCGATTTGGTGCTAACCGATCCACTCGAAGGAACAGACGGCGCGCAGCTGGCAGCCCGATCGAGATATGCCGCTGATCCGGATCGATATTTCTACGCCGATCAGTACAACAACGCAGCGAATTGGCGCGCACATTATCGAACGACCGGGCCGGAAATTTGGGAACAGACCGATGGGCGCATCACTCACTTTGTGGCTGGACTCGGCACGAGTGGGACAATGATTGGAACGGGGCGGCGATTAAAAGAATTGAATCAAAATATCGAATTGATCGCCGTCCAGCCGGATTCGCCGTTACATGGATTGGAAGGCCTCAAGCATATGGACACAGCGATCAAGCCTGGCATCTTCGACGCCCATTTGCCCGATCGGACCCTAACGGTCGGCACAGAAGAAAGCCAGGCGATGGTGAAACGGCTCGCGCGTGAAGAAGGTTTGTTCGTCGGAGTCTCAGCCGGTGCGGCCGTCGCCGCAAGTTTGAAAGTCGCCGCGCAGATCGATCGCGGTGTAATTGTGACCGTGCTTCCTGATTCAGGCTACAAGTATTTGTCCGAAAAGTTTTGGAGTGAGGGATAGGCGTCATTGCGAGCGCAGCGAAGCAATCTCAGTTTCGATCAGGAGATTGCTTCGTCGGCCAATGGCCACCTCGCAATGACGGCAAAATCATACGAGTGATCATGCTAAAAATACCTCAACCTCAACTCACCACCATCAAACTGCATGTGGTCTCAACCTATCCGTACGAAGGCGGCGGACTGTTGATTGGCCACGTCGATGAAGCAGGCAGCAAGCACGTGATCGATGTTCGATCGTTTCCCAACCAACGTGCGATCGAGGATCAGCACAATCGGATTTTGATCACCGATCAGATGTATCGTGAAGGCGAAGCGGATGCAGACAACCGCGGCCTCGAGCTGATCGGCTTCTTCCATTCGCACCCCGATCATCCCGCCCGGCCGTCGGAATTCGATCGAGAGCATGCGCTGCCGTGGTGGTCGTACCTGATTATCTCAATCCAACAGGGCGAGCCGCGCGAGGTAACGAGCTGGCAACTGCGTGATGATCGCAGCGCATTTGATGTAGAAGAAATTGTGATTGAAGAAATTGTAGTTGTACCATAATTGACAGGAGCCAAGATGACAGTACCTATAACCATTCCAACACCGCTGCGCGGCTATGCCGGCGGACAAAAAACGATTAGCGTTGAAGGGCGAACCGTCGGCGAAGCCTTGCAAGTTCTGACGACAAAGTATCCGAACTTGCGTCAACATCTGTTTAGTGAAGACGGCCAGCTGCGCTCGTTCGTCAATGTATATCTCAATGATGAAGATGTGCGTTACTTACAGAAGACTGACACGCCGATCACAGAGTCGGACAAGTTGAGCATCGTTCCGTCTGTAGCGGGTGGTTAACGAAGAATAATCATTTAGTGGGAGATTGTTATGAGTGAACGAAAAGTCGATCATTCAGCCTTGCGCACCAATCAAGCTTTCATCATTAGCTTGTTGGTGCTGGCGTTTGTGCTGGATGTGAAATGGCTGGTGGCTTTCGTGGCGATCGTGATGTCGGTCGGAACGATCTGGCCGAAGGTGGCGCTGTTCAAGTCGGTTTATTGGTACGTCGTGAAACCGCTGAAGATCGGCCGGCCGGATGTGAAGATCGATAACCCCGAACCGCATTTGTTCGCGCAAGGGTTAGGCGGCATATTCTTATCGGCTGCGGCCTTGACCTTTATCTTAGGCAGCGCCATCGTCGGTTGGGCGTTGACCTGGCTCGTCGTCGCGTTGGCCGCGCTGAATTTGTTCGCGGGCATCTGCGTCGGCTGCCTGCTCTATTACTGGTTCAATCGACTGGGTGTGCCCGGCTTCAGAGTGGCGCGGATTCAAGATCGGATGTAAAACATGCTTGAAAGAATAGTGATCGCGATCACACTGATTGTTATAGGCTTACTGGCTTATCAAGCCTTGTTGTTCGCTCAACGCCGAATGGCCGCGCGGGGCTCGAAGATCGATCGGGCTTTAGGCCGGCCGGAACTGTTGGTTTTCACCAGTCCGACGTGCGGCCCGTGCAAGCTGCAGCAAATGCCAATCGTCGATCGATTGATGGTTGACTGGCATGCTAAGATCGATCTAACCGTGATCGATGTGACGGAGCAGCCCGAAGTTGCGTCGCGCTACGGCGTGTGGTCGCTGCCGACGACGATCGTGTTAGATGCCGATCGGCAGGTGGCGGCGATCAATCAGGGCGTGGCGAGCGATCGAAAATTACGTGAAGAGTTCGAGCGCGTGTCAGTGATTCAACAAATCAGCGAATTAGCGAAACGACGTGAAAGAATATTGAAAGCATCCTGAGCGGAGTTTCGAACTTGAATTACGCAATGTCACACCCGTGAAATCGGGTGTCCAGAGAATCTGTTCTGGATTCCCGCTTTCGCGGGAATGACATCTGAATTGATCCGCGGTAACATGAGCGAGTAATTAGGAGACAACACATGACGACTGATTTAAGCCATCAAGAGATCCGGCGTTACAGCCGCCACTTGATCATGCCCGAGGTTGGGCTGGAGGGCCAGCGTAAGTTGAAAGAAGCCAAAGTCCTGCTCGTTGGTGCGGGCGGATTGGGATCGCCGCTGGCAATGTATTTATCGGCGGCGGGCGTGGGGCACATCGGCATCATGGATTTTGACGTCGTTGATGAAAGCAATTTGCAGCGGCAGATCATTCACGGCACATCGACGCTGGGCCAGAAGAAATTGGATTCGGCCAAGAACCGGATGCTGGATATCAATCCGTTTATCGATGTCACGACTTACGCAGAGCCACTCTCAGCCGCGAACGCGCTCGACATCTTCAAAGACTATGACATCATCGCGGATGGAACGGATAATTTTCAGACGCGCTATCTGGTGAATGACGCCTGCGTGCTGCTCGGCAAGCCGAATGTGTATGGCAGCATCTTTCGCTTTGAAGGACAAGCCTCGGTCTTTTATGCCAAAGAAGGGCCGTGTTATCGCTGCTTGTATCCTGAGCCGCCGCCACCCGGATTGGTGCCATCGTGCGCCGAAGGCGGAGTGCTCGGCGTGCTGCCCGGTGTGATCGGCACGATTCAAGCGACTGAAGTCGTCAAGTTGATTATCGGGCAGGGCGATCCGTTGATCGGCCGCTTATTGTTATATGATGCGCTCGAAATGAGTTTCACCACTTTGAAGCTGCGCAAGAATCCCGATTGCGTGATCTGCTCTGATCATCCTAGCGTCACGCACTTGATCGATTACGATCAATTCTGCGGCGTCCTGCCACATGCAGTCGAAGCGCAGGGGCTGGAGATCACCGTCAAGGAATTGAAAGCCAAGTTGGATAGCGATGGCCGGAACTTGGTCCTAATCGATGTGCGCGAGCCGCACGAACTGGAAATCTCGAAGATCGATCGGGCGCAGCTGATCCCGAAGAACGACCTGCCGGATCATCTCAAAGAATTGGATTCGACCAAAGAGTATGTGCTGCTGTGCAAGAGCGGCAATCGATCTTTGGACGCGGCCAAGTTAATGCAGGCGGCGGGCTTTCGCGCGAAGAGTGTGCGCGGCGGCATCAATGCCTGGGCGCGGGAGATCGATCCAAGTTTGCCGACGTACTGATTGTCACTTCGACCCTCACCTCGATCAGCACCCAGATCGATCGGCGCCGCTTTCCCCTTCCTAACCTCCCCCGTCGAACAAAAACAATAGCGTTCGATAGGGGCGGTGGACAAATCGAAAGTCACCGACCAGATCGGATAATCGCGGCCCGTGGCGAACACCCATTGGATGCGCACGGGCATATCGTAAACAGCCACAAATTGGCGGTTGGGATCGTCCGGACCGTCGATCCAGGTCCAGGGATCAATGGAGTTGTGCGTAATGGCATCTTGAGTCAAGCCATTGCGAACGTAGTTGAGTGTGTATTCGTGGATGGCGTGGTGCTCACCGGAAAATAGATTATTGGAGGTAGTGCTGTTTCCGGACCCGTGTGGTGAATCGCCTTCGCCATAAGACCATGCAAAAGATGGATTACTCAAGTGCGCGACCACATAACCGACGCCGGATTCGCCACCGGAATGTCGATAAACATGAACAGCATCGCCAGCAAGCCGATCTCAAAATCGGTGACGGGATAATACTGCGCGGCGGGGCCGGTAACGGGCGCGAAGCAAATCCATAAGATTTGCAGCGTGAGGTTGATGAGCATGAAGGCAAGGAGTATGACCCAGCGATAGCCGTAGACTTTAACGGGTGGTGTTTCCAAGTCTCGCCTCCAAGCGAAAACGAAATGAGCAACGGAGTGAAGTGTACCTCGATGCTGAAGAAAAGAAAAATCCAGTTCTCGATTCAGCTAAATCGCTTATTTTCTGATAAGCGGCAGATACAGTGTTCTGCCCAGCACTAGCGACAGGTTGTCGGCATAGCCGTCGTTGTAGCCGTTGGTCTGGATCATATGGATGTCGACCTCGATCGAACGTGCAGTTGCCGGGATGAGCGCGGTGAGGCTGCGATACAAAAAGCCCGTGTGGTCGCCACGATCGGCAGCCGTTACCGGGCCAATCGTCAGCGGGCTGCCAACAATCGATATGGTCGCATCAAGAAAGGTGATGGTCACGCTAGCCCGATCGTCTTGGGACGAGTAGCCGCCCAGGTCGGCGGACAGGGTGTAGGGAAGTCCGCCGTTGTCGATGGCGGCGCTGGCCGGCGAGATGTC
>JBGQGR010000033.1:0-11195 GCA_041497495.1 Anaerolineae bacterium
CCCTGCTCCCCATTAAGTTTTCAAGAATCAATCTAAACCGTAAACATATCCTTTAGTTTATCGAGGAAGCCCTTTTCGTTTTGCGGGATCACTTCTTTGCCCAACGTCTTGGCCAACTTCGCAAACAACTCGCGCTGCTCGGGCGTGAGGTTGCCCGGTGTGACGACTTGAATCACGACCAGCTCATCACCTCGACCGCCGCGCCGCAAATGTGGAATGCCTTTGCCTCGCAGCGAATACACTTTGCCGGTCTGCGTGCCAGCGGTGACGGCGATCTTCTCTTTGCCATCGAGCGTCGGCACTTCGATCTCGTCGCCGAGCGCGGCTTGCGCCACATTGATTTGCATTTCAAGGACGACGTCATCTTCACGGCGGCGGAAGTAGGCATGCGGCTTCACTTCCAAGACCACATACAAGTTGCCGATCGGGCCGCCGTGCTCACCCATTTCGCCTTCGCCAGCCAATCGGATTTGCGTGCCAGTGTCCACGCCCGCCGGAATTTTGACATCGATCGGGCGCGAGGTGCGCACGCGTTTGTTGCCTCGGCACTGCGTACAAGGGATCGAGATCGTTTCGCCTTCGCCTCGACAGGTCGGGCAGGTCGTGACATTCACGAACGAGCCCAAGATCGATTGCTGCACGCGCCGTACTTCGCCTGTGCCATTGCACGTGGTGCATTTGAGCGGCGTCGTGCCCGGCTCTGCGCCTTTGCCCGCGCAGTGCGGACAAGTATCATACCGCGCGACTTCGATCTCTTTTTCGATACCGAATGCCGCTTCTTCAAACGTGATCGATAGGTCATAGCGCAGATCCGCCCCGCGCCGTGGCGCGCGTCGATTGGTCGTGCGCGTACCGAAGCCGAAGAACTCTTCGAAGATGTCACCCAGCCCGCCGAAGCCGCTAAAGTCTCCGGTGAAACCGCCGCCGGAACCGGCACTGCCATCCACGGCGGCATGGCCGAAGCGATCATACGCGGCGCGCTTGTGATCGTCCGATAGGACTTCGTACGCCTCGTTGATCTCTTTGAACCTTGTTTCGGCATCCGATTTTTTGTTGACATCGGGATGGTACTGGCGCGCCAACTTGCGGTACGATTTTTTGATCTCGTCCGCATTCGCTTCGCGTTGCACGCCTAGCACTTCGTAGTAATCCCGTTTACGAATAGCCATTGAAAATCAATTCTTAATGCTCAACGCATAATGCGGAATCGTGCGGCACATTGTGCATGTTGCATTCTGCAATATGCATTATTACTTTTTACTGAACTCGCCGTCGATCACATCGCCGTCGGGACCGGCACTGCCGGTCGGGCCGGAGGATGGTCCCTCATCACCCGTTGGCGGCGGAGGAGTGGCACCACCGGGCTGCTCGTACATGATCGATCCGATCTTCTGAATCGCCTGCGAGAGTTCTTCGGTCTTGTGCTTCAGCTCTTCGACGCTGGCTGTTTCCAGCACGCTCTTCAGCGCAGTCGCTTTGCTTTCAATGTCACTCTTCGAATCAGCAGGAATTTTTTCGCCGAAGTCGCGCAGAGATTTTTCGGCGGTATACACCGTATTGTCTGCGTTGTTGCGCACTTCGATGCGTTCCTTGCGCTTGGCATCTTCGCCCGCAAATTTTTCGGCGTCCTTCACCATCCGATTGACTTCATCGTCTGACAAGCCCGACGAGGCCGTGATCGTGATGTGCTGGCTTCGCCCGGTAGCTTTATCGGACGCAGACACATTCAAAATTCCGTTCGCATCCAGATCGAACGTCACTTCCACTTGCGGTGTGCCGCGCGGGGCGGGCGGAATTCCATCGAGAATAAATTTGCCTAGCGACTTGTTGTCGGCGGCCATCGGCCGCTCGCCCTGCATCACGTGAATCTCCACGCTGCTTTGTCCATCGGCCGCAGTTGAAAAAACCTGACTCTTCTTCGTCGGAATTGTTGTGTTGCGTTGAATCAACGCGGTTGATACACCGCCCAACGTTTCAATGCTCAGCGTCAGCGGCGTCACATCCAACAGCAAGACATCTTTCACTTCGCCGCCCAACACGCCGGCTTGAATGGCCGCGCCGACGGCCACGACTTCATCGGGATTCACGCCCTTGTGCGGTTCGCGCTGGAAAAACTTTCGCACGGCTTCTTGCACCGCGGGCATGCGCGTCATGCCGCCGACTAAAACGACTTCGCTGATCTTGTCGGGCGACAGGCTCGCGTCTTCGAGTGCGCGCTTGCAGGGTGCGATCGTTCGTTCGATCAGATCGGCCGTGAGCTGCTCTAATTTCGATCGAGTTAGCTTCAGCTGCAAATGTTTCGGGCCACTCGCATCGGCCGTGATGAACGGCAAATTGATTTCGGTCTCCATCAAACTCGATAATTCGATCTTGGCTTTTTCGCCCGACTCTTTCAAGCGCTGCAAAGCCTGTCGATCGCCGCGCAGGTCAATGCCCTGCTCACGCTTGAACTCGTCGGCGATGTAGTCGATGATGCGCTGATCGAAATCGTCGCCGCCGAGGAAGGTGTCGCCGTTAGTCGACTTCACTTCAAACACGCCGTCGCCCACGTCGAGGATCGAAATATCGAACGTGCCACCGCCCAGGTCATAGACGGCGATGACTTGATCTTTCTTTTGATCGAGTCCATACGCTAACGAAGAAGCGGTGGGTTCGTTGATGATGCGCAAGACTTCGAGTCCCGCGATTTTGCCTGCGTCTTTCGTCGCTTGACGCTGCGAGTCGTTGAAGTAGGCCGGCACCGTGATCACGGCTTGTGTCACGGTTTCGCCCAGATAGGCTTCCGCGTCTTGTTTCATCTTCTGCAAGATCATCGCCGAGACTTCCGGCGGCGAATAATCTTTGTCATCCATCGTCACGCGGCAGTCGCCGTTGGGCGCTTCGGTTATTTTATACGGCAAGCGTTTCAAAGCCTTCTGCACTTGATCGTCTTTGAATTTGCGGCCCATCAACCGCTTGATCGAGAAGACCGTGTTCTCAGCATTGGTGATGGCTTGACGGCGCGCCACTTGACCCACGCTGCGCTCATGCGTTTTGGGATTGACCGCCACGACCGACGGGATCAAGCGCGATCCTTCGGCGGACGGAATGACCACCGGCTCGCCGCCTTCCATCACCGCGACGACGGAGTTGGTGGTGCCTAAATCGATGCCAATAATTTTGCCCATATTTTTGTTGTCTCCTAAAATATTTTCGTGGGGGCAACCCTCGTGGTTGCCCAATCCTGGGCAGGTACGAGACCTGCCCTATTTGGCGACTCTGACTAAAGCCGGACGGAGCACGCGCTCGCCGATTTTGTAGCCGCGCTGTACTTCGGCGATGACATGCCCGCTGGCGACTTCTTCCGATTCTTCATGCGTCACCGCTTCGTGAATAGCGGTATCGAATTCATCACCGGGCTGCACGGGAATGATCTTCACGCCCGATTGATCCAGCAGGCCCGATAGTTTCCGCTGGATCAGCAGCACGCCGTTGACCCACGAATTGTCCTTGAGATCTTCCGGCAGGGTCTGCACCGCGCGATCGAAGTCGTCGACGGCCGGCAGCACTCGCAGCAAGATATCGCCGCTGATTGAGTTAAACATTTCGGTGCGTTCCAGCTCGACGCGGCGCTTGTAATTGATGAAGTCCGCTTTGGCGCGCTGCCAGCCTTCCAGATTCTCGGCGGCCTGCGCCTGCGCTTGTTTGATCTGCTCGTTCAAATCCTTGAATAGATCGATCGGCTGCTCGGCCGCATCATCCGGCGCAGGTTCGATCGGTTCGTCTTTGATGACATCGTCACTCACAGTTAACTTCTCCATTACCGTGTCATGGCGAGCGCTTTGTGCGAAGCAATCTCAAATTGATCAGATCGATCTGGAGATTGCTTCGTTCCATCCAGCGCCACTGCGCTGGATGCTTACCTGCCCTGCCTGTTTTGTGCAGGGTAGCAATGACGCTAACCTAATAAATTTCGGAAATTAAATTCGTCATCAGTACCGAGACATACCGCACGGCAGAGATGGTGCGGCCATACGGCATGCGCGTCGGCCCCAACACTCCCAAAGCCCCGGTCGCTCGATCGGGCACACCATAGCGCGCCAACACCAAGCTGCAATCGTGCAGCTCCGCCCAGCGGCCTTCACTGCCGATGACAACCTGTACGCCGCTCACGGAAGAATTCAGCGCGGTGCTCAGCACATCTTCCAACAGCGAGCGCTCTTCAAAAACTTTCAACAGCCCTTCGGCCGATTCGCGATCTTCGAATTCAGGCTTGCGCATGATGTCGCTCAAGCCGTCGCGGTAAACATCGGCTGCCGACCATTCGTCGGTGCGCTGCATGATGTCGATGACGCGTGTGGCCACATCCGCATCGAGTGCGGATAGATCACTGCGCTGGGCCGCTATCTCTTCAGAAGTGCGATCGTGGATCAGCACGTTCAATCGCGTGGAAGATTCATCGAGATCAGCTTGGCTCAAAGGATCGTTGAGCGTGAGCATTTCTTGTTTGATCGTGCCATCCATCAGCACCAAAATTAGCAAGACCAATCGACCTTGCGTGGAGATCAACTGGATGTGTTTGCTTTTGGCTTTTGTGGCGTGCGGCGCGGTGATGATGGCCGCGCTGTTCGACGTGTGTGCCAGCACCGATGAGGCCAGGCGCATCCATTGATCGAGATCGAGCCGGGCCTGATGGAATTGGTGATCGATCGTGCGCTGCTCGTTCGCCGGCAGTTCGTCATCGTCCATCAATACTTCGACGAAGTAACGATAACCTGAATCGGTGGGAATGCGTCCGGCCGAAGTGTGCGGATGCATGAGATAGCCGTACTGCTCCAAGTAAGCCAGTTCGCTGCGAATGGTGGCGGGCGAGTAATCGAGTTTGTAGCGCTCGACTAAAACTTTGGAGCCGACCGGCTGCACGCGATGGACGCCGTCTTCGCTGGCCGTCTCGCTGCTAACGTATTCGCGCACGACCAGACCCAAAATAAGTTGTTGACGTGAAGTTAGTTCGGCCATAGGGAATTCAAGGTTATTACAACGATTAGCACTCTCGGATCGAGAGTGCTAATTACGATGTGATTGATTATACCGTCTCTGAAAGGGTGTGTCAAGAAAAACTTAATGCGGAGAGTTTAATAAGCGCTGCGATCCGTGAAGGTGCGGAAGATGGTGCGGATCATAATCTTGAAGTCTAGCAGAAGTGACCAATTCTCGATGTACCACAGATCGTATTTAGTGCGCTCTTCGATGGAGGTGTCGCCGCGCAGGCCGTTGACTTGCGCCCAACCGGTGAGGCCAGATTTCTCATTGTGGCGTTCCATGTAACGCGGAATCGTGCGCTTGAACTGCTCGACGTAGATCGGCCGTTCGGGGCGCGGCCCGACCAAACTCATGTCGCCCAGCAGCACGTTGATCAACTGCGGCAGTTCATCCACATTCAAGCGGCGGAGCAATCTGCCCAAGCGGGTGCGGCGAGGATCATCGGGTGTGGTCCAGCCCGGGCCGTTCGCTTCGGCATCCTTCCGCATCGATCGAAATTTGATCATCAAGAAAGGCCGCGCATCCAAGCCCATGCGCTCCTGCGCGTAAAACACCGAGCCGGGCGATTCGATCTTGATCAAGATGCCGACCAGAAACATGAAAGGCGACAGAATCACTAACAGGCTGCTGGTGATGAGGAGATCCACCAGCCGTTTAACGGTGACGCGCCAACCGCGCAACCGCACGTCGCGAATGCTCAAGAGCGGCAGGCCGCCCAGATCGTCGATGGTGACTTGATTGGCAATGATCTGGAAGACATCCGGAAAAACTTTGATACTGAGCGAGGCGCGCGAACATTTGGAAATCAAATCCAGAATCTCGGTATGCGATGCTTCCGGCAGGGCGATGATCACTTCGTCGATCAGCCGATTATCGATCAGGTCGGGCAGATCGTTGGCCGAGCCGAGCACGGGCGCGCCCAAACTTTCAGCCGAAGCCTGCTCGCCGTTCTTGGTGACAAACCCGATGACTTCGTAACCCAAACTGGGTGTGCTCTTGATCTTTTCAAGAATCAAGCGTCCGATGTCACCCGTGCCGACGATCAAGGCCCGATCGCGCCCGACGCCGCGGCCTTGCAGCCGCGCCTGGATCGAGTGATAGAGGATGCGGCCCAGCGTCATCAACACAATGGTCAGCATCCACGCGTAGATGATCAAGGCGCGCGGAAAATCGAGTTCGATGTTTTTGAAGAGCAAGGTCGAAACGGCCACGGACATCATCGTGCCGATCGAGACGATGCCGAACATAGCGTAAAATTCGTCGATGCGCGACACGGCGCGGATCAAGTGATAGCGCCGCGACCAGAAGGCGACGATCACAATCGCCACGACTTGCACAATCATCAGGCCGATGTAATCGAGATAGGTACCGACTTTGACTGTGGGATCGAAATAGCGTATCAAATACGCGATCGTGAACGCTGTTGCGATCATCGCCGCGTCGGTGATCATCAAGCCGATGACGAATAAGGTGCGAATGCGACTATTCTTCATATTCCATGACCCTGCGGAATCTGCTTCATTTCAGCCCGCAATTTCGATCCACCCTTCAGACCAATGCCGAAGCGCACTAGCTTATCGACGAATCCGGACGTGTGTACTTGATAATGCTTGCGATAAAACAACCACATCGCTCGATCGAATTCATACTTGGCTTTGGCCGCGCCCTCGTTCGATTGTCCGCTCGACGCGCGCTTAACATGCTGCACGACGACTTGCGGATAATAATACACCTTCCAGCCTGTGTGTTTGATGCGGTACGCCCAATCGAGGTCTTCGCCATACATCCAGAAGCTTTCGTCGAGCAACCCCGCTTGCTCGATGGCGGCGCCACGCATTAGCATGAACGCGCCGACCACCGCATCGATCTCGGCGGGCTGATTAGGATCAAGATAGGTCATATTATAGCGTCCAAATAATTTGCTGTGCGGAAAAATCTTGCTGAGGTGGGTCATGCGCCAAAAAGAAACCTCGGGCGTGGGGAATGATCGGCGGCAAGCGAGATCGAGCGAGCCATCGAGTCGAACCAACTTGGGTCCGGCGATCCCCAGATCGGATCGTTGATCCATCACCCCGATCATGCTAGCCAGCCCATCGATCGGCACGATGGTGTCGGGATTGAGCAGCAATGCATAAGGGGGACTAGCGGCTGGCGGCTCACCAAATCCGAAGTGTTTCAACCCTAAATTATTCGCCGCCGCATAACCTGCATTGTCCTGATTGCGAATCAAATGCACTTGCGGAAACTCGCGCGCGATCATATCCGCACTGCCGTCCGCTGAAGCGTTATCGACGACGCACACTTCGAAGGTGAGGCCGGTGCTGGCATACACAGACTTCAAACAGCCGCGCAGCAGATCACACACGTTGTAATTGACGATGACAATACCGAGGTCCAACATGGAAACCATTCTACCACTGAGGGGATTTCTCATCCACGAATCTGCACGAATGAACACTCATCGAAAAACAATTCGTGAAGATTCGTGTTGATTCGTGGATCAATTCTTCTTGGCTGTCGGTAAAGTGGTAAGCGGCTTACCCTTTAATGCCGCGCGCATCGCTTCTCGATCATCCCACGGATATTCGATCGTGCCGAAGCACATGGACTGCTCATGGCCTTTGCCGCAGATTATGACGATGTCGCCGGGTTTGGCGAGCGAGCACGCTTTCGCAATCGCCTCGCCGCGATCGGGTACGCGCCAAAAATCAGTGCCTTCCACTCGACCCTGCGCTTCGATCGCTTGCGCGGTGACCGCCATGATCTCGTCGAGTGATTCGGTGCGCGGGTCTTCGGCGGTGATCACAATTTTATCGGCAGATTTTCCGGCCACTTCACCCATCAATCGGCGCTTGTCTCGATCGCGCAGACCGGCACAGCCAAAAGCGATGATGACTTGCCCGTCCGTCATCGTGCGCGCGGCGGCGATGGCTTGATCGAGCGCGTTGGGTGTGTGCGCAAAATCGACGATGGCGATGAAATCCTGCCCCGCGTTGATTCTTTCCATCCGACCCGGCACGCCGGCGAGATTCGCAATGCCGCGCCGGACAATTTGCGGATCGATCTGGAGTCCATCGATCGTGGCTGCGATCGCGGCCAGGCAATTGGACACGTTGTATTCGCCGACCAATGAGGTCGAAATATCGATCGAGTAGCCCGCGCCGATCGCTTTGAAGTGGATCGCGTCCGGCCGATAATCGATCTCGATCGCAGCGCAGTTGGCCGGATGCTTCACGCTGTAAGTCAGGATGTTGGTGCGGCGCTCGCCCCGATGGTTTGCTTGCTCAATCGCGTTCTTCAAATGCGGATAGGAAGAATCGTCAAGATTCAAGATTGCCGATTTAGAAATGCCCTTATCAAATGAAGTGGCTAACGATTCAAAGAGGATCGATTTGGCGGCCCGATAGGCTTCATACGAGCCATGCAGGTCCAGATGTTCGTGCGTGATGTTGGTGACGACGGCGATGTCGTACTCGCAGCCATCGACGCGATGGTGCATCAAGCCGTGCGAGGTGGTTTCTAAAACGCAATGCGTCATGCCCGCATCGACCATCTCATTGAGGTACAGCTGCACTTCGTCGGCATCGGGCGTGGTCGTGTGCAGGCCGGTGTCCAACGCCCGATCGCCGATCAAGGCATTCACCGTGCTGATCATCCCCGCTTTGATTCCGGCGGCTGTCAGAATAGCGTGAATGAGATTGGTTGTCGTCGTTTTGCCGTCCGTGCCCGTCACGCCGATCATGATCATTTTGCGCGCAGGATAACCGTTCCAGGCGGCGTGCAGATACGCGAAGGCTTCACGGCCATTGCGTACTTTTATATACGGCGGACCGCCGACGGCTGACGGCTGACCGCTGCTAATTGTTTGCGGATGATCATCTGCGGTCTGTGGTCTGCGGTCTGCGGTCAAGTCCTTTTCGCCCACAATCGCCACGGCCCCGCGCTCGATCGCGTTCGCAACGAATTGATGCCCGTCGATCGATACGCCGGGATAGGCGACGAACAACGCGCCCGGAATCACTTGGCGCGAATCGGAAGTGATTAGCGTGATGTCGGGATCGCCGGCAGGGATTGAGGATTCGATCGACGGCAGAGCAGCCAAAAGCCGGCTGAGTTTCATGCGATCGATTTTACCTCAAATCGGAGAGAGAGCGGATTCCAGCAGGTGAGGATATCTGGCAAACAACATGTCGAGTAACACTGCACACAGCGCCCGTATCAAGTTGGGATGAGCGCTGTGTGTGTTGTCTCTAAAAGTTCGGCGGGGACGCCAGACAAGCAAGGTGAAGACTGGTTCGGCTTAGCGGCGGATCGTCCAGAAATCACTCGACAGGTGTCGGTTTGCGAGGTACGCATAAGGCAGCGTGAAGTAACCTTGCATACCCCAACCCGTGCCCCACGAGTTGCGAACGATGAAGCGTTGTTGACTATCGTCGTAACCCACTCCCAGCACGGCATGACCGCCGACGACTCGCTCGGTCTTCTGCGGCATCTGTACGATGCCGGTCTGGGCCACCTGCTGGGATTCGAAGCTCTCATACACCGTGAACCCGAACACGAAGGGATATCCGTCGGCCAGGCAAGCCCGCATCTCATCCACGGTCATGAGCCGCTGGTACGTGGTGACTTTATACTTTAGGGCCGCTGTATAACAACTGGGCGTCGGCTTGACTTTGAACTTCGAGACGATGTAAGGCCATTTCTTCTCGGAGCATACGCCTAATTTAGCCACCGACTTGATCCCATCGCGGATCTGTGCGCCTGAATCTGATTGCACGGTATGTTCCATGACCCGCTCATTGTAATAAATGAACAGCCGGCTCAGATTGACGAACGAGACCTTCTCTTTCAACTCCAAGAACTCGAGTGCGCCGGCGATGGCGTTGCCCGTGCAACTGCCGAGTTGTCCTTGATCTTCAACCGGCGAACACGCCGATCGCAGGTCCACCGATTGGGGCAGGGTAGCCGAGATACGGAACACCGCCGAGTACATGAAGTCGCGCTGATCGGGCAGATCGGCCATCCACCCGTAACCGCGTTTGAATACTTTGCTGACTTTCGCTGGAGCAGTTTTCTTGATGGCAGCCATGCGAGACCTCCTGGGTTAAGCGTGGATATTGCAGTGTTTAACGTCGATGAAAAATCGCTGCGTTCAGATGTGTCCGCAATCGAATCAATGCCGCTCACCTCCCTCTGACTTCCGAGCGATCGTCCAACTCGAAATCGTAAGTTCCCTTCAAGCCGCCGGATCGATCTGAATTGCAAGGACACGCTGGTCACCACTGTCGGCTGCTCCCCAGGCCCGGCGATACCTGAAGGTCAGTTCCAATGTCCCCGCTGTTAACGCACGAAACCGAAAGCGCTGAGTGGTCCGGCCGCCCGGCGTTAAGGTCGGAACGTCGCGCGTTTCTTCCAGCAGGGTTACTTGATGGGTTGCGCCTAGCGGCAGCACCACCTCCCAGCGAAAGCCGGTGCCTGCCGTTACTTCCAACGGAACCTCGAAAGTTTCTCCGGCGCTAACACGAATGGCAGGGTTATTCATGATGAGGTCTTTGAGTGGAAAGTTTCCCGTTGAGATAACAGCGTTATAGTCTGATTACATCTCTTTGTCAATCGATGAGAAACCCGTATCGATAATTTGTTGTCTATCGATGACGGCGTTTGCATTTTATCTTGTGAGGCAATTGAAAGTATAATAGCTTTACTCTAAATCCAGACTTAGTCCGCAAGTGAACCAGTGAAGAAACAAATGAAGAAGCCGGACGCGAAAGTCGAGATGCTTGAACACTCAGCTGCAAAGGTTGAGCTGTACGGCAAATATCTTGCGCTTTATCTAAACATTCTTAGCCGTGTCCCGTCCGTCAAAAGGATCTTCATCTTCGATCTATTTTGTGGCGAAGGTGTCTATCAAAACAGCTTGAAAGGTAGCCCGCTTATCGCGTTGGATGTGATAAAGAACCATTATTTTGCTAATCGCCGTATGTGTCCAGATATCACCATATGGTTCAATGACAATGGGCAATCACAGATAGAAAATGGTGTCTTCAAAATTGATAGAGTGAAGAGATTTGCTAAACAGATATTCACTCCATCGAATGTTAATATTGAGTACAGCAAGGATGACTATTACAAGATATTTCCATCGGCACTAAATGCTATGAAGAATGTTAGAG
>JBGQGR010000034.1:0-11180 GCA_041497495.1 Anaerolineae bacterium
AACAGGAATACGATCATTACCTGAAACTCGGCGTCGCCGTCATCTCGATCGGACAAGGCGAACCGGAACGCGCCGCGCTCTATGCCCAAACACACGGCTTGCCGTGCCGCATGTTGTGCGATCCAACTTATCATGTGTATGAAGCGTATGATCTGTTGGAAGGGCAAGCGACACAGATATTGTTCGACGCCTCCGATGACTTGCTGCGCTGCGAAAGCGAAGCGGCAGTGAAACTGGCCGAAGGTCGTCACGGCACGCCGCGCGCGCTGGTCGACAGTCCCTGGCAGCTGCCCGGCGAATTCGTCGTCGATCGCTCCGGGATCATTCGGTTAGCGTATCGTTACCAATATTGCGAAGACTGGCCGAATCCGCTGGTCTTGATTGCGGCGCTGCGAGAGGCTGCCGGACAGCTATAGTCCATTGCCCTGTGGAGTGAATGAAGATGAACATCAAGGAACAACTGCAAGCCGATTTAAAAACCGCCATGCTCAACAAAGACGAGCTGCGCAAGAATGTCATTCGCTTTACGGTCGCGGCCATCAAAAATGCAGAGATCGCTAAACCCGGTCATGAACTATCGGACGCGGATATGCTGGCGCTGCTCACCACCGAAGTGAAACGCCGCAAAGATACGATTACCGAACTCGAAAAAGTCGATCGACCTGATCTGCTGAAAGAAGAGAAAGCGCAGCTCGATGTGCTGATGAACTATCTGCCCAAACAGTTAAGCCGCGATGAGATCGTCGAGACAGCGAAGAAAGTTATCGCTGAAGTCGGTGCCACTGGACCGCCCTTCGGTGGTAAAACCCCTCAGGGTGTACCACAAGCCACCGGCCAAGTCATGAAACGCTTAATGGCCGACCTGAAAGGCAAAGCCGACGGCAAACTCGTCAGTGAAGTCGTCAACGAATTAATGAAGTAGAGATAAGGCGATCGGATGGCGGAGGCAGCAAAGTTCGGATTCGATTTTGGTACAACCAATTCTTCGATTGCCTTCTTTGACGGGCGAGAGCTGCATCGACCTGTGCTCGACCTGAACAGTGATAACCCGCTAGTTTTACCCTCGCTTATTTATAGCGATCGTCATCAACAACCCACCATAGGCACGGTAGCCGCTCGACGGTATTTACAAAACGAAACCGGCCGCTGGGCCAAGTGGGAGAAACGCCGCGTCGGCGAGATCGATGGCACGCAGGTGTTCGATCGCTTCTATACGGTCGATGAATTGATCGCGCTGATTTTGCGACAACTCAAAGCCAGCGCCGAACGGCAGTTGCAAACGGCCTGCACCAGTGTTGGACTTGGCCGGCCCGTAAAGTTTTCGCCGCTTCCTTCACCACACAATCTGCCCCCGCATATCGATCGCGACGCGATCACGTCCAGTCACCTTAGCGACTGATGACCCTCGCTAGATCAGCAATTATACTCACGGCCATGAGCGAAATCTCGGGCCGTGATCAGGTATTCCTCAAGGCTTCGTATTCGACCAGCGGAATATAGGTACTGTCGATCAATAAAAATAAGATCTACTGATTTCAAGCGGCCAAAAGAGGACATCTGTCACTCGATGCAACGCTAAATTTCCTTATACTGATGTGTGAATTTCGATATTGGTCACCCCTATGTGGCCAATGACCCTTCGCCCCAGCTAGGGCAGCATCTCATTTTTACTTTCACAGGAGATAATAGCCAAATGGAAACATTGACCATTGATCTACCCACCATGTATGGCGATCATCATGTCGTCGAAGTGCGCCGCATCCTCATGAACTTGCCCGGCGTTGAAGAAGTGTATGCCAGCAGCGCGTTCCGCATTGTGCGTGTGCGCGTCGATCCGGCGCAAGTTAATGAAGCCACCATTCGATCGAAGTTGAGTGAGGCTGGTTATCTGGGTGAGTTATCCATTGCAACTGAAGAATGGAAATCTGGATCGCCCAAAGCTACCGAGGGCAATCCATTCCGGCATACCGCAGCTTATGAAAATATCAAGACAATTGCTTTTGCACAGCAAATGGAAGAGACCGGCCGGGCGTTGTGGCCGTGTCCCGGCATGGGTTTGATCAAGAAGGAGCAGGAATAAGCCATGGCTAAAGACAAGAAAACTCCGCAGCAGTTCTCAATCGATCCCGCCGCGCAGCAGATGCTGATCCGCGCAAATTCATTAGGGATCGGCACGGCGTTCTCACGCGCCGAAGCGATGTCGGCCTGCAACATCGGTGCGCAGGGCATGTGCTGCAAGATGTGCGGCATGGGGCCGTGCCGATTGACCAAAGACGGATCGACGGGCGTGTGCGGCGCGACGATCGATACGATCCAAGCCCGCAATTTCCTGCGCATGGTTGCAGCTGGCTCGGCCGCGCATTCCGATCATGGCCGTGACATGGCTTTCTTATTGAAGGCAGTAGCGAATAACGAGGCCGAAGGTTATTCGATTCGGGATGTTGCCAAACTGCGCACGGTAGCCGCGAAGTCGGGAATCCCGATCGAGAAACGCAGCCCGAACGAAATTGCAAACGATCTGGCCGATGTGTACATCGCGCAGTTCGGTCAACAGCGCGGCGAACTGCTCCCGATCAAGCGCGCGCCGATCAAACGCCAGAAGTTGTGGCACGAGCGCGGCGTCGTGCCGCGCGGGATCGATCGGGAAGTCGTTGAAGCGCTGCATCGCACGCACATCGGCGACGATCAGGATGCCACTCACATTTTGCAACATGCGGTCAAGACCGCGATGGCCGATGGCTGGGGCGGATCGATGATCGCTACCGATGTGGCCGACATTCTATTCGGCACGCCCGCGCCGGTCGTGGGTCAAGCGAACCTCGGTGTGTTGAAAGCCGATATGGTCAATGTGATCGTTCACGGCCATGAACCCATCTTGAGTGAAATGATCGTTGCGGCTTCGCAAACGCCGGAAATTATTGAATATGCTAAAGCGGCCGGGGCGAAGGGCGTGAACCTCGCCGGAATCTGCTGCACCGCAAATGAAATTTTGATGCGGCAAGGCATTCCCGCTGCCGGAAACTTCTTACACCAAGAACTCGCCATTCTCACGGGTGCGGTCGAAGCGATGGTCGTCGATGTGCAGTGCATCATGCAGGCGCTGGTCGGCCTGGCAGAAAATTTCCACACCAAAGTCATCACCACTTCGCCGAAGGTGAAGATTAAGGGCGCAACGCACATCGAATTTGATGAGCATCAGGCCATGACGATTGCCAAACACATTCTCAAAGTGGCGATCGATAATTTCCAGAATCGCGGCACGGTGGAAATTCCACAGGTCGTCGAAGATTTGGTGCCGGGCTTCTCGCACGAATACATCAACTACATGCTCGGCGGCAGTTATCGGGGATCGTTCCGGCCGTTGAACGATGCGATCATGAGTGGCCGCATTCGTGGCGTTGCGGCGATCGTCGGTTGCAACAATCCGCGCAGCCAGCAAGATTATCTGCATACTTTTGTGACGCGTGAACTCCTGAAGCAAGATGTCCTCGTCGTCGAGACGGGCTGCGGCGCGATCGCATCCGCGAAGTTGGGTTTGTTGCTCGGCGAAGCTGGACTCGATCAAGTTGGCTCGGGCTTGCGTGAAGTGTGCGAGACGGTCGGCATTCCGCCCGTCCTGCACATGGGCTCGTGCGTGGATAACACCCGCATTCTCACCGTGCTGACGCAGATGGTGGAAGAAGGCGGCCTCGGCGACGACATCGATCAGATTCCGGCAGTTGGCCTCGCGCCCGAATGGATGAGCGAGAAAGCGTTGGCGATTGGCACGTATTGTGTCGCTTCGGGCGCGTATGTGATCTTTGGCGGATCGTCTCCGCTTGAAGGGATGCCTGACAAAGTTACCGGCAGCGATGATGTTTTGCATTACATCAGCGAAGGTTGGGAACAATTATACGGCGGCAAGATGGAATTCATCGTCGATCCCAATGAGATGGTGCGCAAAACTTTGGAACACATCGATAAAAAACGCGCCGCGCTCGGTTTGCCGGAATGGAAGCCGGACAAGTTCGGTCGATCGGGTGATAGGCGCATGAACGAATTTGAAGCGCTGCCGATCGAAGAGAAGCTGGCCGCGGTCTACGGATCGCTCAATTGAGAATAGAGGAACGCAGATAAACGTAGGGGCGACCCTCGTGGTCGCCCAATTCAGACACAAGGTCTGCCCCTACGATATCGACGTTCGATAACGGAGACGAGCTATGTCCAAATATATTGCCACACGAGCCATTCGCGGCGCGAACGCCTTAGTCAATGAAACCGAAGCGATGCTGCAAAAAGCCTTGATCGAAAAAGGGCCGGACTGCAAAGTCGGTTTCCCGAATACGGCTTACTATCTGCCAACGATCTATGGCATGACGGGCGTGCAAGTAGAAACACTCGATCAATTGAAGCCGGTCTTGCAGCATGCTCGATCGTTATTGCATCCGCTGCCATCGAATAAACATTGGACGCCCTATCTGGGCGAGACGCTCGACAGTGGCATGGCGACATTGCTCGCCGCCGAAACGCTCGAAGCGATCCGATTTGTTTACGGACTTCAGCCTGAACCAATGGCCGGTTACGTTGGCGGTGCATCGTTCACCAGTCCCGACATAGCCGAGAGCGATCGTAAGCAAGGCACGGATGGCGGGCATCTCAACGGCCCGATCGATGACATTCAACTTCGCACGTGGGGCATTCAACTCGTCGATGGCCGCATGCCCGGCTTCGCGGCGATCGTCGGCTGCGCCAAGTCGAACGAAGTCGCGGTGAAGATCGTTCGAGAGTTGCAGCGCCGCAATATCTTGACGTTCCTATCGGGCAATGTGAACGGCCGCAGCATCATTCATCAATTGATGGAAGAAGGCGTCGAACTTGGTTACGATACCTACACGGTTCCATTCGGCACCGATACGTTGAGCGCGATCTACGCGTTGGGCTTCGCTACCCGATCGGCGCTCACGTTCGGCGGCATGAAGGGCGGTATGGCGCGCGAGATTCTTAACTACAACAAAGATCGTGTGTTCGCGTTCGTGCTGGCGTTGGGCGAAGTGGACGATCTGAAATATGCAGCGGCCGCGGGCGCGATCAACTTCGGCTTCCCGGTGATCGCCGACACGATCATTCCGGAAATTTTACCGACAGGTGTCACAACTTACGAGCACGTCGTATCGATGCCGTTCAACGAAATTGTCGGTAAAGATGATCTCGAACGCGCCGAGCAGTTGGTGCAGAAGTGTATCGAAGTGCGCGGCGTGAAAGTAAAAGTGTCCAACGTGCCCGTGCCGGTGCCGTATGGCTCGGCCTTTGAAGGTGAGGTCGTGCGCAAGAACGATATGCGCCTCGAATTCGGCGGCAAGCATTCACGCTGCTTTGAATATTTGCACATGACCGATCTCGATGCGATCACCGATGGCAAGATCGAAGTTATCGGCCCGGACTTCAGCAGCATCGAAGCGCAGGGCCACATGGACATGGGCATCGTCATCGAAGTGGCCGGTCGAAAGATGCAGCCAGACTTCGAGCCGGTCCTCGAACGGCAGATTCACTACTTCGTCAACGGCGCATCGGGCATTCAACACATCGGTCAGCGTGACATCGCCTGGATTCGCATCAGCACCAACGCGGCTGACAAGGGCTTTAGCCTGGAACACTTTGGCAAGATTGTGCACGCACGCTTCCATTCCGATTTCGGCGCGATCGTCGATAAAGTTCAAGTCACGATCTACACCGATCCGACAAAGCATGCGGAGTGGTTAGCAAAAGCGCGTGAGTCATACGATTTCCGCAATAAACGCTTAGCCGATCTGACTGACGACAAAGTCGAGGAATTCTATTCGTGCACGCTGTGCCAATCGTTTGCGCCGAATCACGTCTGCATCGTCAGCCCGGAACGATTGGGCTTATGCGGCGCGTACAACTGGCTCGATTGCAAAGCCTCGTTCAACATCAATCCGACCGGCCCCAACAAACCGATCAAGCTGGGCGGCCCGATCGATTTGAAGAAGGGCTACTGGTCGGGCACCAACGATTACGCCAAGATCGGCTCGCACGACGTTGTTCAAGAAGTAGCCATGTATTCGATCATGGAAAATCCAATGACGGCCTGCGGCTGTTTCGAATCGATCGTGATGTTGATCCCCGAAGCGAACGGCGTGATGGTCCTCAGCCGCGAAGACACCAGCATGACGCCGGCCGGCATGACGTTCAGCACATTGGCTGGTGTAGCAGGCGGTGGTCAACAAACACCGGGCGTGATGGGCGTCGGCAAATATTATTTGATCAGCCCCAAGTTCATCTCGTCGGATGGCGGCTTCAAGCGTGTGGTGTGGATGAGCAGCGTCTTGAAGGAGACGATGGCTGAAGAATTGAAGGCCGTCGCCATCCGCGAAGGTGATCCGGATTTGATCGAGAAGATCGCCGACGAACGGAATGTGACCAGCGTTGAAGACTTACTCGCTTGGCTTGAGGCGCATAATCATCCGGCCATGGCGATGGAGCCGATGTTCTGATTGCGGAATGCCGATTGCGGAGCAAGAAATATGCCCAAGATCGATCTTCATAAACAACTCAAGCATCTCTACAACCCGCCGAAAAACAAATTCACGATCGTCGACGTACCGGCGATGAACTTCCTGATGATCGATGGTCAAGGCGATCCGAACACTTCCATAGAATTTCAAGAGGCGATGGAAGCCTTGTACTCGATGGCATACACCTTGAAGTTCGCGCTGAAGTTCGGCAAGTATGGCGGCAAGAAATACGATTATCCGGTGATGGCGCTCGAAGGATTGTGGTGGACTGATGATATGACGCAGTTCATCAGTGGCGGTAAAGATAAGTGGAAGTGGACGGTGATGATCATGCAGCCGGACTTCATCACTCGATCGATGTTCAACGCGGTGCGCAAAGAAGTCAAAGAGAAACGAAATCCAGCCGCGCTCTCGAAAGTACGCCTCGCCAAATACAAAGAAGGGCCGAGCGCACAGATCATGTACATCGGCAAATTCGCCGATGAAGGCCCGACCATTCAACGTTTGCACGAATTTATCAAAGAGAGCAGCCACAAACTGCGCGGCAAGCATCACGAAATCTATATAAGTGATCCGCGTCGCACCGCGCCGGAAAAATTGAAGACAGTGATTCGTCAGCCGTTTAAATGAATTGGACGCTGATTTGCGCTGATATACGCAGATAAAAATAAAATCAGCGAAATCTGCGTTCATCAGCGTCCCAATAATAAAAATGGAAAATATTTCTGACCGAAAACTCGTTCGTGACTTGATGACCGTCGGCGTCGAAACCTGTTTACCCGATACGCCGATCGTCGACATTGCGCGTGCTATGCTCGATCGCGGCTTCGAAGAGATTGTCGTTCTTGAAGAAGGCAATGCCGTGGGCGTCGTTGGTCAAGATGACATCGTCTATGCCTTCACACGCGAAGACTTTCGATCACTCAAAGCCGAAGATGTCATGCGAGAAGACGTTCCGCAAATTCCGCCCGACATTCCGATCTCGGTCGCCGCGCAGATGATGCACGATCAAGGCGTGCGCGTCTTCTGGTTGATGCACCATGCGGGCGGTATCGAATACCCGGCGGCTTCGATTTCATACAAGCATTTACTGCGCTACTTAATGGCGAACAGCGCTGAAGAGTTGAAAGACCTCGGCCTAGCGGCCGCACGTCAAGCGCCGCTTGAAGTATTTAAGCAAAAACGTGATGCTGCATTGAGTGCCGCTCAGCACAAGCGGCATTGATCGAGAGGAGAGTTCGAGATGAACTGGCACAATCTCTACGATCCATTCACTGCCTTGATTTTGCGATCGCCGTTGCATGGCATGTTGGATCGAGGCACGATGTTGATCACCGTTACCGGTCGCAAGAGCGGCAAACGCTATACCACACCGTTGAACTACATCATCGATGGCGACACGCTGTTGACGGTCAGCCTGCGCCATCGAACATGGTGGCGCAATTTGCGCGGCGGCGCGCCGATCGAAGTCCGCTTGAAAGGCGCAACCCATCAAGGTCGTGCTGAAGCCTGCGCCGACGATGCAGGTGTCACTCAGAATCTTCTACATTATTTAGAACTCACGCCACAGATCGCCAAGTATATGGACGTCAAGTTAGATCAAAGCGGCCAACCCCATCGCGAAGATATTGCGCGGGCCGCCAAAGATCGCGTGATGGTTCGAGCTCATCTCAATAACGGAGGCATGCATGCCCGCAACAATTGAAATTCCAAAAGACAAATGGCCCGGCTCGGTGCGCGAGATCACGATTGGCGCAACCGCGCAAGACGGCGGCACTCGATCGCACAGTGTCACGATCGGCGGTGAGAAAGCGCTGCCCTTCATGCACTTCGAGGCCGAGATGCCGCATTCGCCCGTCGTCGCGATCGAAATCAAAGATCGCAAGCCGGATGATTGGTCGCCGCTCTTGATCGATGCGTGGGGCGAATCGATCAAGGATCCGATCAAGTGGGCACAGGCCGCCGAACAAGCGGGCGCGGATTTGATCGAACTGACTTTAAGTCTCACGATGCCCGATGGTTCTCCCAACACTCCACAGGCCGCGGTCAAAGTGGTGAAAGATGTTTTAGGCGCAACCGGTCTGCCGCTGCTGGTCTACGGGCCGGGGCAAGCCGAGATCGATAATGCGCTGCTCGTGCCGATCGCCGAAGCAACCAAAGGCGAGCGCTTGGTGCTGGGTATTTGCGAAGACAAAAACTATCGCACGATCGTGGCGACGGCGATGGCGAACGGACATCTGGTCAGTTCGCGCACGCCGATGGATGTGAATCTTGCCAAGCAGTTGGTGATTTTGATCAATGACATGGGTCTGCCGCTCGATCGGATCGTCATGGATCCAACGACCGGCGCGCTCGGCTACGGTATCGAATATGGTTACTCGGTGATGGAGCGACTGCGCCTGGCCGCGCTGCAAGGCGATGCGATGACCCAACTGCCGATGATCGTCACGCCCGGCGTCGAAGCGTGGAAGACAAAAGAATCGAAAGTAGGCGAAGGCGTGCCCGCATCGTGGGGCAACTGGCTGGAGCGTGCGATTCATTGGGAAACCATGACCTCGATCGCGCTGCTGGAATCCGGTGCCGATGCGATTGTCGTGCGGCATCCCGAAAGCCTGAAACGCATCAAGATGGCGATTGATGATCTCATGGTCGTTAAAGCGATGGCGTAACGAGTAACAAGTAATGAGTAATTACTCATTACTCATTATGCATCAAGGAGTTAGACATGGCTCTATCTGGCATCCAAATTTACAAACTTCTCCCGCAGACCAACTGCAAAGAGTGCGGTTTCCCAACTTGTTTGGCTTTCGCCATGAAATTGGCTGCAAAGCAAGTGGAACTAGCCTTGTGCCCATACGTGACCGAAACTTCGAAAGCCCAGCTGGCCGAATCTGCTGCGCCACCGATGCGCCTGGTGACTGTTCGGGCCGATGGACACGAAATCAAAGTGGGAAACGAAGTAGTCCTATTCCGTCATGAAAAAACTTTTTACAACAAGCCCGGTTTGTTCGTCCGCGTGCGTGACGATGAATCGATCGATGCGATCAAGTCCAAGATCGCTCCCGCCGATCAATTCGCCGTGACCTACGTCGGTATCGATCTCACCCTCGACGGTTTTGCAATCGAATCGGCCAAGAATGATCCGTTGGTTTTCGCCAACGCGATTCGCGCCGTACGTGAGATCAGCAAACGACCGTTGATCTTGATCAGCCGCGAACCGAAAATCATCGCGGCCGGACTGCTGGCGATCGATGGTGAAGCGCCGATGATTTATGCCGCTGATGAAAACAACTGGGAAGCGATGGCCGATCTAGCCAAGCAGCACAAAGCCCCGCTCGCCGTTGTCGCCGATTCGCTCGATCGGTTGGCGGAACTCACCGAAAAGATCAAAGCGAAGGGCGTCGACGATCTGGTGATCGATCCGGCCGCGCGCGATCTGCACACATCACTCACGCTCAATACGCAGATTCGACGACTAGCGCTCAAGAAAAATTTCCATGCATTAGGTTATCCGACGATCGCGTTTCCGGGCGAGTCGGCGATCGAATCCGTGGCCGCGACGCAAGCCATCGCTAAGTATTCGGGTTTCATTGTGCTGGATCACTTTGCGCCAGAGATGATTTATCCATTGCTGGTCTTGCGACAAAACATTTACACCGATCCGCAGAAACCCATCCAAGTACAGCCGGGTTTGTACGAAATCAATAATCCTAAGCCGGAAGATCCAGTGTTGGTCACGACCAACTTCAGCATCACCTATTTTAGCGTCGCGAATGAAGTTGAGAGCAGCGGCTTGCCAGCATGGTTGCTGGTAGCCGATGCCGAAGGTATGAGCGTGCTCACGGCCTGGGCTGCCGGCAAATTCGACGCAGAAAGAATTGCGAAAGGCGTGAAGCAGTTTGGTGTCGCCGACAAAGTTAGCAAGAAACGGATCGTGCTGCCGGGTCACGTTGCAGTCTTGTCCGGTGAACTCGAAGGTGAATTGCCGGGCTGGGAAGTTCGTGTTGGACCACGCGAGGCAGTAGATTTGCCTGCGTTTATGAAGCAAGTACTGGTTTAGAAAATTGACGTCAGAGGTTGGCGATGTTTGCCGATCCACCGCCGGAAAAAATTAACGAGATTGTCGATCAAGATCCGTGCGCCAATTGTCCGCCCGATCGCGTATGCCTGTGGGATTGCGATCGAGGTCAAGGGTTGTTGATGTTGATCTGCGATGCGTTGGCAGATCAAGCCCGATCGGGTTTCGCGGCGAAAACGGACGAGGATGTCGTCACACCTCCAGAAATCTTGGAGTTGTATAACTCAATGATGAGTGCTGAGTGATTAGTGACAGATTACTTTCCACTAATCACTCAGCACTAATCACCTATCTCTCATGGCCGAACACATTGTCACTTTCGATCTTGCCCCTCAGCCGATCCGTGTCCCAACCGGCACACTGCTGATCGAAGCCGCGCGGCTTGCGGGCATCGACATCGGTCAACCGTGCGGCGGGCAAGGTCGCTGCGGCCGATGTGCCGTCATCGTCAACGATGGCGGCGTGCGACGACGCAGCACGCTGCGCCTATCGAATGAAGATGTAGCTGCGGGTTATGCACTCGCCTGTCAGTCTGTGGTTGAAGGCGATATTACGGTTGTCGTTCCGCCGCAGGAAAAGATCGAGCGGCG
>JBGQGR010000035.1:0-11054 GCA_041497495.1 Anaerolineae bacterium
AGCGCCGCTCGGCAAAGATTTAGTGTTGGGCAGCGTCGGCGTGGCAGGCCGCGTGAAATTCAACGCGCCGATCAGCACGACGATCGGATCGTGGATTTCTTCGGCAGGCGATGCGAACGGCGATGGCTTCGCCGATTTATTAATCGGCGCAGTGAATGGCACAAATCCGGCGCGCACATATTTGTATCTGGGTCATGCGAATCCGTGGTTGAATGACCTCAACATCGCTGGCGCAGCGGCGGCCGTGCTGCCGTTGCCGATCGGTGGTGCGCCTTCGGTCGGAGTAGGGGACACGAACGGCGATCAGTTAAGCGACTTCGCTTTGATCAGCGCCACGGGCGTCGATTTGTATCGAGGCCGCGCCACGTTTACCGTGAATGCGATGCTGGCGTTGACAGCGACCAACGCAGTGGCTCATTACAATACAACGGCCTCGCCACAAATTATTGGCGTGGGCAATGTGAATGGCGACGCCTTCGCTGACTTTGCCTTCATGGGCAACACAGGGCCGCAACTGATTTTAGGTGCGGCTAACGTCGGCTCGATGGTGCAGAAAGATTTATCGGGTTACGCGCCCGTGCCCACTGGATTGATCGTTGCGCCCGGCGATGTGAATGCCGATGGCAAGAGTGATCTCGTTTTAAGTGTGGCCAGTAATCAAACGGCCTATTTGCTCACCAACATTGGTGGCGGTCTGCCGCCCATTCAAGCGACGATCACCGGCACACAAATGATCGCGTCCACACCCTACAGGGGTGGCGCAGATTTCAATAGCGACGGATCGGATGATCTGTTAGTTGTGCCGTTCCAATCGAGTTCATCACCACTCAAGCCGGTTCGATCGAACTTGGGCGCTCCACTGCGGGCCGATCAACTGCCACAGTCTTTCGCAGATTCGATCGTTTCTTCAAGCGACACGAACGACACGCATGCTCCATCAGTTGCGCCAACTGTATTCTATGTCAGCGATGATTACTGTGGCGCGTGTTTGAATGATGGTCGCACTTGGAATACGGATGCGTTCAACACGGTGCAGGGCGCGATCGATGCGGCCAGTTCCGGTGACACGATCAATGTTTTGGCTGGAACATATCCGCCATTCGTGATCGATAGCAAGAATAACTTGAATGTGATCGGCGTGAATGCCGATGCAGTCTTCGTCGATGGCGGCGGCGCGGCGTATACTGCTCGGCTGAGTAATACAATCGGGATTACGCTGAGCAACTTCACTTTCCGCAATGCGGTGCGCGGAATTCAACTGATCAATGCTGGAATCGGCGGGCATATCACCGCCTCGCTGAAGATCAATATCGATCACAGCGTGGTCTACTCATTCACCAGCAGCGCGATCGAAATGGATCGTGCGAGCGCGGTCAATGTCACCCATGACACGCTGGGCAATCAAGTCAACAGCACAGCACATATCAACGTCGTCGGCAGCCCCGATGCGGCTTTGGTGCCGACGTGGACGACGCTGAGCAACAGCCTGCATGCTGCCAATTCCGGCGGCGGCTTGATGACCGCAAACGGTTTGATCTATGCGACGGCGGGCGGCAATACATCGTTCTTGGATCAATATACGCCCGGCGGTAGTTGGTCGTCGTTGTCGGCCACGCCCTTTGGACTGGATACCATTGCGGGCAGTGCCTCAGGCAATAATGGTTATCTGTATAGTGTGTTGCCCGACCGATGGAGTCCAATGGCCGGACTCAGTCAACAGCCGAATGATTTCGCGATCGATCCGGCGAACGGCAATGTGTATGAAGTGGGTAACACTGCTTCAACCGCGGCCGCTTATTGGAATGGCAGCAGCTGGCAGGGCATCATCGCTGACGTAGCCGGTAACGGACTCAACTCAGTCGCGATCGATGGCAATAATATCTACTTGGCTGGTGGCTTCACCTCGATCACACCCACGCTCGGTATGGGTAGCGCAACCACCGCAGCGAATTTGATCATCTGGAACAAAGTCACTCACGCGATTACGAATATGGCCGCGCCGGGCTACGTTAAATCCGTCATCGTGAATGGCGGCGTGCCGTATATCATTAGTGGCAGCGGAACAAACATTTGGAACCAGGTGTATGTCTATAGCGGCGGCATTTGGAACAGTCTGCTCACAGTGCCAACGACGCAATGCACCGGCGGTATTGAAGCGAGTTATATCTGGGACCTGGTCTTTGGTGCTGCGCCGAATGGCGGCACAGCGTTATACGCTGCCGGAAAATTTGGTTCGGCTACGCCTCAGAGTGGCGCGGTCAGTGGCGTCAATAATATCGTCGGCTTATACACTTCCGGCATCACGGCGACTGCCTTTAATGTGGGTGGTGGTGTGTATGATCATCACGGCGATGGACTTTGCCCTAATTTGGGTATTGTCCAGGCCCTAGCTGCCCAGAACGGATTCATCTATCCGGGCGGTATCATCACGCATGCCGGATCGGTGTCGGTGGCAGGTGCCGCTTCGTATAATCCGATCGCTGATACGTGGTCGGCTTTGGGCAGCGGCCTTTCATACTCTGGCGGGAAAGCCGTTGTGTATGGCATGGCTGGCTCCAACAACAATGTGTATTACGCTGGAATCATCGATACCGCTGGCGGCAGTTCAGCCAACCACGCTGCCCGCTGGAGCGGGTTGGCCTGGCGAACGTTAGGCACAGCGCCTTATTCGTCTGACGCATTTGTCCAATCCATTGCCGCCTCGCCGGATGCGGTCTATGTGGGTGGCACCATAACCACCGCCAATGGCTTTGGTGGTTCTGACAATGTCGGCATGTTCTCGCGGCCATTGGGCGTGTACAACATTGTCGGCAACAGTTGGTCGACGATCGCTGCATTCCCGCAGTTATTCTATCAGCGGCCGATCATGATCGGAGACGGCAACAACCGCTTGTATTTACTCAAGCAAGGCAATGGCAGCACTGAGCCGCTCAGCACCGAGTTCTATCAATACAACACCGTGACCAATACCTTGATCGCGTTGACTTCATTGCCAGTCAACGCTCAAGCCGGTACGTCGATGGCTTTGGCCGGCGGCAACATCTATGTCTTGGCGGGCGGCGGCACGAGCTTCTACAAATACAACATCGCGGGAAATTCTTGGACGGCGCTCGCCAATAGTTTCAACATCGGCGCGGGCGCAGGCCTGGCTTACGATGGTCTCGATTCGCTGTACGCCACCAACGGCGGCAACGGCAATCAACTGGCGCGCTATCGCATTTCCACCAATGCGTGGGATGCGTCCGTCACCATTCCTAATGTGTTCACGGTTAATGACGGCGGCGGGTTGGTGCGCATCGGGAATTATCTGTACCTCACGCGCGGCGGCGGAGCGTTTACCGATTTTGTTCGATATGGGCCGATTGGCTTGCGTGATCCGATCAAGTTGACGATCGATCACACGGCCTTCGTGGCCCCGATCGGTTCCAGCGCGGCGACGTGGATCACGCCGACGTTGTCTGCCAGTGCAGACTTCACGTATACATCTACCAACAATCAATGGATCGATGGCGGCTCATGGACTCCGGCTGCACCAACGATCACATCCAGTGCTGCCAACTTCGTCGATGAAACGCACAATGTTTATCGCGTCAAACAAATTTCGGCGCTCACTTCCGGCTACTACACCTATCATGCGGACGCGAATGTCTCGCCGCTCTACTGCTCCGTCTGCGCCAACGATGGACATACTTGGAGCGTGACTGCGTTCGATACGATCCAATCGGCGATCAACTCCGACGCACAAAATGTCTTCGTCAAACCTGGTGAGTATCACGAGCAAGTGTATTTGATGAATGGCGTGAACGTGATCGGCGCGGGCGCAGATCTCACGTTACTGAATCCGCCGCTTGGCAGCCTTGATGCGGGCAGTGCGTTGATCAAAGCCGACGGCATCGCCGCGTCACAGATTGCGCGCCTCTCGCTTGTTGGCGACGGCGTGAATGACGTAAACGGCGTCAATCTCTCGCACGGTGCACAATCGATCAAGATCACGCGTAACATCTTGCGCGAACTCACCGATGGCATCTCGATCGATGGTGCGGGCACGCAGCCGGAAATTTTCAACAACACGATCGTTTACAACACGAACGGCATCGTCGCCACCAACTGCGGCAACGTCGATGTGCGCAACACGGCCTTCGCCTTCAATTCCGGCGATGCGTTGAAGTTCCAATCGTGTGCAACGACTGAACTGCACACGTACAACGCATACTGGAGCAACGGCTTCGATCTCACCATCGATGCGACTCATCCCACGCCCGGCCTGAACGGTGAATTCATCGCTGATCCGAAATTTGTCGATACCACGTCGAACGATTTCAGTTTGTCGCCGAGTTCCGCCTTGATCGCTAAAGGCAACCCGAATGATCCAGTTCCGCCCGGCGCAGGCACGCGCATCGATATTGGCTATCAGCAAAGCGGTTCCGCCGCGTTCTACGTCGATGACGATTACAGCGATACCGGCTTGAACGACGGCTTGATCTGGCACGCCAATGCCTTCGATAAAATTCAAGACGCGTCCAATGCGGCCAACAATGTGCTGACGACAATCCTGTGTCTCAACAAACCCAACTGCAATGTGCAAGTCACAATCGGTGTCGCGACCGGAACATACACGGAGCATGTGACCTTGCCCAGCCACAGCCGCTTGATCAGCACCAATACCGATCAAACGATCATCAAGGGTGGCAATACCGGCAGTGTGATCAGCCTCACCGACAAATCAGACGTGACGATCGATGGTTTCACACTAATGAATTCCGGCAACGGTTTACTCGATGCGGCAGTACGAGTTGGTGGCAGTTCCAATCACATCACGGTCACGCACAGTTTGATCAAGACCAATCGAAATGGAATTGTGTTTGAAGGTAGCGCCAGTGGCTTGGCGCGTTTCAATACGCTGGTCAATAACACCGCGATCGGCGTGCTGACTTCTGGTTCGCTGGCGTGGCTCAACGTGGAAGACAGCATCATCGCCAGTAATCCGATCGGGTTGCAGACACAATCGGGTTCACACCTCAACAATAAATTCAACTTGTTGTTCAACACGACCAACTACAATGGAGCCGTGGCAGGATCGAATGAGATCATCGGCAATCCATTGTTTGTGGGCGGCGGCAGTTATCGCTTGCAAGCGACATCGCCCGCGATCGATCAAGCCGATCCGACGATCGCCGCACCGAGCGGTGGCGGCCTTCACGCGGACATGGGCTATCAAGAAGTTCTCGCCTGGCCACTCGATATGTTGTTCGGCGTGCAAGGCACTTCGACGACGAGCGGCAACTCTGGCATGCAAAATGTGCAGGTCGGCATCACGCTTATCACCACACCCAGTTTGCTCATCACGCAAACCTTACCGGCCACGTGGCGCAATGCGACACTGAGCACGCCCGGCCAAGTGGCTTCGTTGTGGAAAGGCGTGGTCACTCCCACGCTCGATGGCCTCTATCGTTTGTATTCACGCGGCACCGATCAGATCGGCAATCAAATGACGGGCAGTGTCACCTATCGCGGCACGTTCTTCGCCGATAGTGTGTTGCCGCAAACGACATGGGTTTCGCCGACGAATGCTTCAACAACTAACGAAGCCGCCGTTCAATTAGTTGCAACCGCGCGCGGTTACGTCACGCCAACTTCAGGCGCGCCGCAATTTGATATTGCTTCAACTTACTTCCTGTTAGACGGCGTTGCCATTCCCGCCACTTGGACCGATCCCAATTGGACCTCGAATAGCGGCACACCCGCGCGTGAGTTCCGCGCGTGGGCTCCGCTCTCGAATGGCGCACACACGCTGCGCGCCGTCTCGATCGATCAAGCAGGCAACGTTGGCACATCGATCACGCGCACCATCACTGCGACCACACCGAGCAATGTAGCGACGATCGTTTTCCCAACTAACAATGCGTCGATCAACAAGACTACGTTTGAAGTGCGCGGCTATGCGCGCTTCATCAACACGACTAACTTTGGACATGTGAGTGTGCAAGTGAGTGGCGGCGGAACGTTCGAAGCGAAGTTAGCGAATCCACTTGCGCTGCTCAGCAGTTGGTCGGTAACAGTGACGCTGCCTTCGAGTGGAACGCATACGCTCACGCCGAGCGCCACGCGCAACTCGAATCCACCGTTGAGTCCAAGCAGCCCGACCGATACTGCGTTGACTGTCTTGCTCAATCAAACGCCGCCTTCGATTTCGATCACGTCGCCAACGAACGGCTCATTCGTCACGCCGACCGTCACGTTCATCGGCACGGCTTTGGCGAGCGCAGGCATGTTAACCAATGTCGATGTCAGCCTTGACGGCGGTATCGCGTGGCTGCCTGCAACTTTGAATGGTAACAACTGGAGTTTGATCTGGTATGCGCCCGATCAACAAGACTCGATCAGTTATCCGGTCATCGCGCGTGCTACAGATGATGCTTTGAATCAAGCGACGACAATGATCAGCCTCACGATCGATACGACACCGCCGACGGGCATTGTGCCAGTGATCTTCAGCGCGCCTGAAGGCAGTTACTTGAACTTGAATGATACGCTTGTCGTCACATGGACTGCGCCTTCAGATAATAGTGGGCCAGTGATCGTGAAAGCGGACATCAATCAGATCAGCGGCACGAATGCGAGCACGATTGTAGGCGGCACGACGCTGCCGCAAACACTCAATGCCGGTGGCGATTGGTTTACGCATCTGAGCGCGATTGACATCGCAGGCAATCGCGTCGATCGCAATTACGGGCCATGGCATGTGAATAGTCTCAACGCAGCCAGTTGCGCGAATCGAGAATTGGTGACTGCGGTTGATGGCGTGATCGATACGGCGCACAGCGAATGGAACATCAACACCGATCTGCTCGACGATGATGCGCGGCCCGCTGTGCCTCAGTCGTTGTATGCCAACTGGGATGCCAACAACTTCTACCTTGGCTGGAGCGGCTCACGCTGGGCCGTCGATGGCGCGCTGTTCATTTATCTCGGCACGCAGCCGCTCGTCACTACCTTCGCGCCGATTCCCAATGATCCAGCCAGTGGTTCGCTGCCCTTCGCTGCAAACTACGCGATCGAAGTGACCGGCTCCAGCAGCGGCGTGCTGTATCAATATGATGGATCAAATTGGCAAGTCGTTCATCCCGTCGGCTTCTCGTTCGCGCACGATGAGAACAGCGCAGGCACAGAAATTCATCTGCCGTATGGCGCGACGCAATGGACCTCCGCCGTGCGGATGTTCGCGTTCGCCGTGGATAAGACCAATCAACCGTTCAGCGTGTTCCCGACGACGAATGCGATCAATCCCGTGTGGACATCGAACTATCGCTGGAACAACTTATGCACCAACACGCCGAATGCGAACCAACCGCAAGCCCGATCGGTTGATCTCACCTTAGCGAGTCCGCAATCGATCTTGGCACCGCTTGGGCCGAACAGTCTGGTCAGTTACACCGTGCAAATTCACAACAACGAAGCGATCACATTGACTAACGCACAGCTGGTGGTGCAAGCCACCGCGAATTTGGATTACCAATCGATCGCAGGTGTCAGCTGCGGCGCCTGTCCGTTCGACAACGCTTACTGGCAGATCGCTTTGCCGCCGCTGCTGCCGAAATCGACGCTGCCGATCACGATCGCGGGCCAATTAGCCAGCGCGTTGGGCAGCATCCATGCGATCACCACGACGGCCACATTGAATGTGCCCACGCGCAGCGCGCCGACGATCAAGCAAGCCGTGCTCACGCATCCGGTCGATAGTCAGCCGCCGCTCGTGACGTTGTTCCAGCCGCCGGCGCAATTGCAACCCGGCCAACGATCAGTGTATGGATCTGCCGATGATGGCAGCGGCATCGGCGTAGCGGAAGTCGACATTCGACCGGCCGGTACGAGTACATGGAACATCGTCAGTGGCACGCTCGCCTGGACAGCGGTCGTCACGGTTCCGCAAACGCAGGTGATCACGTATGAAGTGCGCGCGCTCGATTTCTATAGCCAGACCAGTCCGATCGGGTCATATGCGTTCGCGGTGGATACGATCAGTCCGACGGTTGCATTCACATTACCATATCGAGTGATCGGTCAATACGTAGAAATTCCCGGCCAAGCGCAAGACCTTTCGCCAGTGAATGGTTTGGTCAGTCAAGTGCAAGTGCAATTGGATAGCGACAGCCATGCGTGGCAGCCTGCGATCGGACCGTTCGATCCGGATAATACGGGCGCGCAGGCCTGGCACTTTACTTGGTCGCTGCCTCAAGAGTGGGGCATCACGCATACCCTGCGCGCGCGCGCGATCGATGCGGCGGGCAACGTCAGCGATCCAAGCGCGTGGCAATCGACGCTGGTCTATACCTCCACGCCGATTTGGCGCACGTACCTGCCGATCGTTCAGCGCAACTTTGTCGCCGCGCCGGACTTGATCGTGAAAAGTATCGCCGCCACGACGAACACGGTGCAAGTGGTCATTGCGAACATCGGCCCGGCGCCGGTTGACACCAGTTTCTGGGTGGATGCGTATATCAATCCAACGATTGCGCCGACGCATGTCAATCAAGTCTGGCAGCAGATCGCCAGTCAAGGTTTGGTCTGGGCGGTCACGGTCTCGCCGACGAATACGTTGAACTCCGGCGAGGTGCTGACGCTGACGATCGGCGGCAAATACTACTCAGCGGTCTACAGTCATCTCAACGGGCCGCTGTCGGTCGGCACTGTGCTCTTTGCTCAAGTCGATTCGGCGAATGTGAACACGAACTACGGCGCAGTGCTGGAGACGCACGAGCTCACCGGCAGGCCGTATAACAACATCAGCGGGCCGGTGCTGTCGACGCTAACGATAAACACGGCGGTTGAGCCAGTCCTGACGGTCGATCGCTGGCTGAATGCTATGTTCGATTTGATCAACCAGGGCTTGCCAGCCCGCTGACACCGACGGCAGGGTTTCATTCAATTCAAGACGCGCCGCAGAAGATTTCTGCGGCGCGCCACTTTTAAGGCAGCTATGTTTTAGATGGAACGATCGCGAGTTCATGCCCAGTTGCTAGAGGGCAGCTTTCATTAAAAGATTTGCCCGCCTCATCGACGAGGCAGAACTCGCGGATACGTACCGCAGTGACACTTGCACCTGCGGTGAAAGTGCAGGAGTATCGGCATTGCAAATCAATGAAGTGCCGATGAATCGATCGACTTGCTGCTCGCGCGCGGCCACTCATCACTCTGATCGGCCTGCTCCGGCCAATTGCGTTTTCCGCTCCAACTCTCGATCGAGATCGCGTACACCGACGTGCGTTTCAGTTCTTCGTCGGTGATCGGCCGATATTCCTCACCGGATGCCATCTGCGGAAAATATTTTTGAAGCAAGCCGCTCAACGCTTCCCTCTTTTCAGCTGCTGCCTCTAACACGCGGATCATTCCAAAGGCGATCACACTTTCAAATTGAATGCTGAACTCCAACGCCACATTTGATGGGAGCAGCCGGCCAAAGTCACTCGCCTCGAAGCACACTCGATCGTGGTGTTCACTGTTCGCACGAACGCGGCCGACGACATTCGAATGAAAGTAGATTTCGTGACGCGCGGCATCATACCAGAACGTCGTGGGTGTAATGAAAGGTTGCTCGTCCCAGCGGGTGGCAATGTGGCCGATCGAGGCGCGCTGCAAGAATTGCTTGATCCATTCATCGTCTTGCACCAATTCTTTGCGGCGCTGTTGATTTATCGGCGCGGCATCGAGAGTGTAGTCTGTGGGCATGTTTTGTCTCCAAGAGTGATAAGAGTAAAAGCATTCTGAGCGGAAGCCCGTGCTTTTTCGGGCTGTAGTCGAAGAACGCGCTTGTGTGAGAAACGCAGTCGTCCCATATCCGCGTCCTTCGACTCCGTTCCGCGAAAAGCATGCGGAACTCCGCTCAGGATGCTCCACCTTGATCAACAGGAAGTTTCCGTTCGATCATCGCTTTGCCACAATTGGCGCATCTCAGGCGAGTTTTCCAGCAATTCAGCCAGCGTGCCTTCCGCCTCGATGTGTCCGTCTTTCAACACGATAATGCGATCCGCGCGGCGCAGCGCCGCCCTTCGATGCGTGATGACCAGACAGGTCGGTCGATCTTCGCGCCGATCCCGATCGACGAACAGTCGCTCCCACAAAATGCGCTCGGTCTCAACGTCCAACGCGCTCGATAGATCGTCTAGCACGAACAGATCGGCTTCACGCACAAACATCCGCGCCGCCGCCGCGCGCTGCATTTGCCCGCCGGATAGCCGCACGCCGCGCGGCCCGACAAGCGTGCCCAGTCCATACTCAAAAGTATCGACGTCTTTTTCTAAGACCGCGGCTTGAATCGCCCCGGCCACTTTTGCAGGATCATCCGGCAGGCCCAGCAAGATATTATCTTGCAGTGACACGCTGAATAACCGGGGTGTCTGCGGCGTATACGCCGTGCGCGGCGTGACACAGAACGCTGCGGGATCATGCACGACTTCACCATTCCAGGTAATTTGGCCGCTGTCTGTGGGCAAGAGACCGAGCAGCACGCGGGCCAGGGTGGTCTTGCCTGATCCAATGCGGCCGGTAATCACGGTAAATGATCCGCGTTCCAGTTTCAGATTGATCGCATCAATGCCGCGCCCGGTCTCGGGATAATGATAAGTCAGTCGCGACACTTCCAGCGTTGCTAAATGATTCGATTGGCCGTTGGGTGCCGCAGGCGGCAGCAGCTGGCCGGTCAAGTGCAGCGAATGATGTTGGACCAGCACCTCAGGCTTGGTATCCTGCATCAAAGCCAGCATGCGATCGAAAGCGACCGCGCTTTGCTTATACTGTGCCAGAAATGTGCCGAAGAAGCGCGTGAACTCGGTGACAAAGCTGAGATAGTAAACGAACAGCGCGAAATCGCCGACGGTGAATTCGCCCGTCTGCATCGAGTGCGAGACCAACAGCAGAATCAAGCCCGTGCCTAAACTCACCGTGCTGGCGGAGATCGAGGCCATCACTTCGGTCAGCAGGCTGTCTTTCAAAGCGGCGGCGCGGCGCACTTCATTCAATCGCTCGAAGTGCGCGATAATGTGTTCTTCTGCACCCGC
>JBGQGR010000036.1:0-11033 GCA_041497495.1 Anaerolineae bacterium
CAAGAGCGGGAATGGAAATACTATCCACTGGTTGAATCCTTATGAAGACACAGGCGTTTTGGGGCAGATAGACAAGTTCAAGGCGACGTTGAAGGATGGACGGGCGGATCCAGATGCGCTCTACTTCATCTTTGCTTCCGCGAATGACTTCGGCGAGCATGAAGATTATTCATTACCCGGAACACTTCCCGATCTGGCAGATCAAGCCGTTGCAAATATTGAAACCGCTGTTTCCCGATTGGCTGAAATGGGTGCCATGCGCTTTCTGGTAGGGAATTCGGCGCACCTGTCCATAATGCCTTTCAATATCACGCAAAGGTTAGCTGATCGGGCGACGGTATTCCAGACCCGCTTCAATTCTGAATTGCCAGCCAGACTGGACAAATTGAAGGGCCGACTTGGGGTCGACATTACGCTCTTTGATTACACAGCAACGATCGACAAAATACGAAACAACCCGGCCCAGTATGATCTCAAGAATCTGACGAAACCTTGCCAACCCATCTTTTTTGGTGTTGGCGCTGTTTGCACATCGCCCGACGAGTATTTCTTTTGGGACGAGTCACACCCCACACGTCGAGTCCACCAGATTGTTGGCGAGGCCATGGCTGCCATCTTTGGCAAGTAAACTCGTTTGCGCGGCCTGAGTCAGAACGAACCTATGTTATTTGCAAGTATACTGTGTGAACATCGCTCTAAAGTGTTTCCAAAGTTGGAAGGAAGCGAGCTTACTGCCAGCAGGCTTTGTCGAACCAGCGCCGCCGCAACCTCCGACAAAAGAGAAGAAGGCGATCAGTGAGCCGATCGCAGTCTAGCCGATGGGCACACTCAGATTTGAGCAATAGATTAGCGTGGATGCGAACTCATTCGGTGATCCGTTATTTGTTGGGTGAGGATGAGATCGAGGCATTTGCCCTGATTGCTTCAATGATTGAAAGGAGTCTACGACCATGACCGACCGAAAGAAAATCACACTGCCGGTGTTGCAAAAGAAAATGCTGGACGGCATCCCGATCACGATGATCACTTGCTACGACTATTCGATGGCGTACTTGGTCGAGCAGGCGGAGATCGATATGGTGCTGGTGGGCGACAGTCTGGGTATGACGATGCTCGGCTACGAAGGCACATTGCCCGTGACGATGGACGATATGATGCGGCACACAGCCGCCGTGCGGCGCGGTTCGTCGACGAGTTGGCTGATCGGCGATATGCCGTACATGAGCTATCAGCCATCCGATGAGATCGCGGTGAAGAACGCGGGCCGCTTCATGGCCGAGACCGGCTGTGATTCGGTGAAGCTGGAAGGCGGGCGGCAGATGGCTTCGCGCGTCAAAGCGATCGCCGACGCGGGCATACCAGTGATGGGCCACCTGGGACTGACGCCACAAAGTGTCTCGGCGTTAGGCGGATTCAAGGTGCAGGGTAAAGGCGCCGATCAGGCGGCACGGATCATCGAGGATGCCAAGATTCTGGAAGACGCCGGCGCGTTCTCGATCTTGTTCGAGATGATCCCCGATCGCGTGCAGAAGATCATCACCGAACGCGCGCACATCCCGATCATCAGTCTCGGCTCCGGGCCAGATGCACACGGCCAACTGTTGATCTTCCACGATATGTTCGGCTTGTATCCGCGCTTCACGCCCAAGATGGCGAAAGTTTTCGGCAATGCGGGCGAAGTGATCTTGAACGGCCTCAAGAAGTATGTGGCCGAAGTGACTGCCAAACAATTCCCGCAGCCGGAGAATTGGTTCGGCATCAAGGATGATCAATTTGAAGAACTGCAGCACAAGTTCGATGGTCAGAAGCGCGAGACGCTGGCGCAATAAATTCGGGCAGCCCTTGAAGGTCCATAACAAATTGGAGGTTACACGATGAAAGATTATCTGCGGGATCGATTGCGTATTTCTGAGCAGCATCTTAACGACATCAATGCCCTGCTGCTCGATCCGAAGACTACGGTGGTCAAAGAATTCCTCGAGGTCGTGCGCAAGCATGGCACGCCCGAAGAGATCAATCGGAAAGCGGAAGAGGCGCGGCAGCTACCTAATCTGATGGCGCGCTTGAAGAAGATCAACTCACCGTATCTGCATGATCTCGATTGGTTGATCGTCGAGCGCAACAACGGTGCATTCATCAGCGAAGACGACTATCGGCGCAAAGTGCTTGGCCCTAAAGCCGATCAGATGGCCTTCGCCGATGATTTCGCTGTGACATTGGAAATCAGCGCCTATCAATATTTCCCGTGGCTGATCGCCGAAGCGAAGCAAGCGATCGCCAAACAAGAATTGATGCCGGGCCGCTTCATTCGCGTGCGCAAGATGAAAGAGTCCGAAGCGGATAATGGCGACATGCTGGCCGTCGCCGCCGCGATGCAGATCATCGGCGCGAGTTACGTTGAAACGCTCGATACCAAAGGCACTGACGGATCGAACGTGCATCTCGGCGGACCGGCGACGATCACGGGTTACTTCGGCGGCGTGGGTGAGCCGAACGATTATCCGCTCAAGTGGCTCGACGAATTTCTGTATTACTACACGACCTATGGCACCCAGCAAGTGCTCAATATCAATCCGGGCACGGTGCTCGTCGGTTACCTGCTGCATAAGCTCGGCGTGAACAACGAGTTCAAGATTTCGGTGTTCATGGGCAACGACAATCCCTACGCCGTGCTGTGGACGTTGATCGGTGCGCGCTTGTTTGCGCGGCCCGATGGGACTTCGCCGCTGATCGGTTTCAACTTCAGCAACTCGGTCAACAACCAAACGATCGAGTTGTGCGCCGAAGTGCGCGGCGCGCTCGACTTTGAAAAGGTCGTGCGTTTCGAGCATCACATCACCGAGACGTGGAAATCGATCGTGCGGCAGCCGTACGATCGGCGTGACGAACTGATCGAGATGGCCGGGCACGTCGCCAACATTTCCGCCAAGCACGAAGGCGGCGATCCGGAGATCGAAGAGAAACTCGATCATCCCTCCGACATCCTTGATTACTTCCGCGACAAAGCCGAAGTGATCGAGAGCGGCGACATGCCGAAGCTGGAGCGCAACTATTTGGCGAAGCACAACGCGATCAATCACACCGCCCGCGCCTTGACCGAGCACGGCTTGAGTTTTGTCGCGGCGCGGCATTTACATCACGAGCCTGCGCGGGAGCCGGTGCCGGCGTAATCCATCGGGAAGTTGAATTAACGCAGGACGAATGTCTAATGTTTGATTGACGATCAGCATTAGTATTCGGCCCGCGTTTGCTTAGAATGAAAGCGGTAATAAGGTAAACCATGATACCCGATTCGCATTTTGATTTTCGTCAGCCAGCCTTGCGCAGCAGCGTGCTCGCGGCCAGCGGTCAAGATGTTCGACGCTGCAAGAATTGCTGGCTGTGTGATGAGGTGACAATCGGCGATCAGGATATTACGCTCGGCATGTTGGTCCAACTGACTGTGCTGAACGACGACGAAGTCTTGACCAGTCGAACTTTGTGGTCGGATGAAGTCTTACAGGCTGCCCAGCGAGCTTGTACCAACGACTTGAATCTGAGCGCGGTAATGTTAGCCCTCCGCGCTGAAGCGCGTCGGCGTAATCAAAGCAACACCGAAATGGATCAGCATGAAAATAGCGATTAGCGGTAAGGGCGGCGTCGGCAAAACAACGTTAGCGGCCTTGCTCGCGCAGGCTTATGCCGATCTGGGCCGCAACGTCCTCGCGGTCGATGCCGATCCGTCGCCGTGTCTGGCGGGCGCGTTGGGTTTTCCGCCTGAACTCCGATCGAAGTTACACCCGATCGCGGAGATGGATCAATTAATCGAGGAACGGACGGGCGCGAAGCCTGGCACCGTCGGCGGCTTTTTCACGATCAATCCGCGCGTCGACGACATCCCCGATCGATTCAGCATCGCCCATCGCAATGTGCGTTTGCTCGAAATGGGATCGGTCGACATCGGCGGATCAGGCTGCATCTGTCCCGAGAGCGCGCTGCTTAAGACTTTGTTTACTCACTTGCTCTTCCGCCAAGACGATGTATTGATCCTCGACATGTATGCGGGCGTTGAACATCTTGGCCGCGCGACGGTAGACTTTGTTGATGCAATGATCATCGTGGTTGAACCGACACGGCGGAGTTTGGGAACAGCCGAGCAGATTAAGAAGTTAGCGCATGATATTGGCTTGACTCGATTGTGGCTCGTTGGCAACAAAGTTCGCAATCAAGATGAAGTCGATTTCCTCAAAACCGAGACGCCCGATATTCCGGTGCTGGGCTTCCTTGAAGCGGACCTCGCTGTGCAAGAGGCCGATCGATTGGGCATCGCCGTGTACGATCATGTGCCTGCGCTGCGTCGATCGGCTGAAGAGATGGCGCATGCATTGAGTGAGCGAGTGGCTGAACGAGTGTGATGATATGACGACCACAATTGCATTAGCGGGCAAAGGCGGTGTCGGCAAGACCACCATCGCCGCGATGATCATCAAGTATTTGATCCAGGCGCAAGATGGAGCTGTCCTGGCGATCGATGCCGATCCCAGCAGCAACCTCAACATGGTGCTTGGCCTCGATCTGGAGTGGACGGTCGGTGACATCCGCGAAGATTTATTGGTGCAGGTCAAGCAGTCGTTGACAGCGGGCGGTGCGGCGATGGGCACGCTGCCCGGCGGCACCAACAAGCACGATTACTTAGACTATCATATTCGATCGTCGTTGGTGGAAGGCAATCGCTTTGATCTAATCGCGATGGGGCGCGGTGAAGGTCAAGGCTGCTACTGCGCGGTCAATCACAACCTGCGGGAAGTGATCGATGCGATGAGCAAGAACTATCAATACGTCGTGATCGATAACGAAGCGGGCATGGAGCACTTGAGCCGCCGCACCACGCGCGATGTGCAGCATCTGCTGATCGTCACCGATCCCACGCAGCGCGGTATTGTCGCGGCGGAACGCATCGCCACGTTTCGCAACGAACTCGACATCGACATTGAGAACACATATTTGATCTTGAACGATTTAACGGGCGAAGTTCCGGCCCCGCTTAAAAGCCGCATCGATCAACTGGACTTTCCGTTGTTGGGCACAGTGCCGCACGACGACGGCGCGAAGGAATTTGAATTCAGCGGCCGGCCTTTGGTAGAGTTAAGTGCCGAATCAGTGTTGTATCGATCGGTCGCGGCGATGATGCAGAAAATCTTATCGTAAGGGCGAGGCCACCTCGCCCCAACAATTTATCCTCGTTTCAAAATCTCGCCAGTTCGAGCTAGCGTTTCCACCACTCGATCCGCAATTTCGATCGAGGTCGATCCCAAACCGCAGCTGGGCGTGATCAAACTTCGATCGGCCAGCTCAGCCGGTCGGATTTCAACCCCGCGCGATCGGGCTTTGCTGCTGATCAGATCAAGCCCCAGATGTAATCGATCGGCTAACTGCTCCGCGTTCGTCCTCAAGATTTCTGCATTGTTAGGCACGATGCCCCACGCCACGCGTCCGCCTCGATCTAAAAAGTTGCGCAGATCGATCGGATAAAGGGCGAGATTCTCCAAGTAACCGTACGCATCGAGACTGAGAATATCGACCTGCGTTGACAGCAGGACCGACCAATCGGTATTCGCGCAGCAATGCACACCGGCCAGCGCGCCTTCAAGATGAATCGCTGCGAAGACTTCGTCGAGCAGGGCGATGACTTGTTCACGGCTCAAACTGATGAAAGCCGATCCAAACGAAGCGAGATACGGTTCATCGACAAAGATGATCACGTTGTCGCGCATCGATCGGAGTTGTCGAACTTGCCAGCGCGCGTTGAGCGCCATATTCTTGACGATTGTATCGGCCAATTGATCGTTGTATAAACTGGAACGCAGATCTTGATCCGTCACCGTCAAGCCAAAACTGATCGGTCCGGTGACATGCCCTTTGAGCCATTCATCAGGAGAATTTTTCGTGGCAGATAGCAGCGCGTAAAAACCGGCAGCGTAATCGGAGGTCAGTGCGAACCAATCGATGTCTTCGGCAAGGACATGCGCGTAGAAAATTTCTAGCGCCGGAGTGAGATCATCGATCGTGTTGAAGGTAATCTTCTGATTCACTTCATTCAATTCGATGCCGGGCAAGCGCGCGCTGTACTGCACATACATGCTCTCACGAAAGTTGCGGCGCGGCAATTGAGGCCAGGCGGGCATATCGATCGCCGCGCCGAGCGATCGACACAACGTGTCCGCATCAAGATGCGGAAAACTGCCGATGAGCGTGGTGGTAAATGGGGCAAGAGTGTGAGTCATGGTTTCAGTGTAGAACCCGCACCCAGAATTGAGGAGTGATATTCGTCCTGATTTTCGAGGCTGGATTCACCGTCCGCCAGCCGCGATCTTCGCTTGCGCATCGATCTTGACCCGTGGGGCGCGGCTGCGGTTGGCAAAAGTGGTGCAGCTAGTGTTCCTCTTTAAAATTCTTCTCGCCCGCTTCGATCCGTACGGCGAAGCGATTTTCCTTTGGGGGAATGGGGCGGTTCCAATTTTCGTTGTAGCGTTATTGAGTTTTGTCCAACGCTGCCGGCGGCTTACCTTCTGGCGGAGTTCGCGATAGGCTGGTGAGTGGCGTGATCGCGACCACTCTCTCCGCTCGTGTATGAATCCAGTGCAAACGTCTTCACGTCTTTTCAAAAGTCAGACACAGCTGTCATTTCGAACGGAACGAAAAATCTCGCCGGACGGTCATGAGAGATTTCTCCTCGCAAAAGACGCTCGTCTAAATGACGGTTCTCGCTTGTCAAGTGACCACTGAAAAGCCCTGAACCATCTTGTTCCAAGTTGACGAATCCTTGCGAGTGTGCTAACTTGCATATGGCTAGACGAATGGATTGAGAGTGACTTGGAAAACCGTGCAAACGCCTGCGTGACTTCCGGGGGCAGCCATGTTCCGCTCCATACATGTACAGCTCAACGCAATCTTTCTAGGTTTTCTGTTGATCGCCGCGGGTCTGGCGATCACGACATTCCTCGCTATTCCTTCGCTTCAATTCGTGTTCTTGGCCGCCGCCTTAATCTGGATCGGCATAGGTTATTTTGTCATCCGTCGACGCATTGTCCAGCCAGTGACTCAACTGCGCGATGTCGTTGCACTAGACTACAATCCATCGTCACCGGGCGATAATGAACTAACCCAACTCTCTCGATCGATTGAGCTGATGCGCACTGAGATAGCCGAGGCGCATGCCCAAATGGAAGTGCGCGTTGCGGAACGGACACGCGAACTCACCTCGGCGTTTGAACTGAGCCAAGAGATCATCGCGCAGATCGATCTCGAAACCTTACTGCGATCAGCCACCGATCGAGCACGCGCGCTGACCCATGCCGACGCGGCTTCGCTCTGCTTGATCGATCAAGACAACCGCATGCTGATTCTCTCGGCGGGCAGCGGCAGTGGTGCGCTCCCGACGGGTCTGCGCCAGCCGATCGGCTTTGGGCTATTCCCGACCGATCAAGTTATCGATCAAGGACTCACGATCGCTACCGAGACGGCCTGCACGAATTGCGGTTTCTTGCATGCGCGGACGCCGGGTCAATGCGCGGCCGCACCCTTGCGGGTGGGCGATCACACACTGGGCGCGTTGTGCGTCGTGCGAGACCATGGATCGATCTTTGATTCTGACGAAACGCGCGCGCTGACTCTACTGGCAAACTCGGCAGCGATTGCCATTGTCAACGCGCGGTTGATTGAAGATGGACGCCGGCAGGCGGAGCAGGCGGCCGCAGTGGCGGAGCGTGAACATCTCGCCGCCGAGCTGCATGATAATATCGCGCAGACATTGGGTTTCCTTAAACTCAAGATCGATCAAGTGAAAGACCTGCTCGATCGAGGCGTTGTCGAGTCCGCGCAGCTGGAACTCGATCGAATGCAGCGCTCCACCGGGGAGGCATTCCAACAAGTGCGCGCGGCTCTAACGGGTTTGCGCGAGCCGTTGCCCACGGCCGAAAATTTAGCCGAGAAGATTTCCACCAGCGTCGCTGATTTTCGACAGGCGGCTGGCTTGCCCGCTGAACTCATCATTGCTGATCCATCTGCCTTGGCTTTACCGCATGTCGCCCAAACTCAAGCGCTGCTGATCGTGCGTGAAGCGTTGAATAACGTGCGTCGCCACGCACACGCTACTCAGGTCTGGGTTCGCATCGATCGGGTTGATGGCGAAGCGCGCTTCAGCGTAGAAGATAATGGGCGCGGCTTTGTTTCGGCTTCTATCGATACCGAGAATCATTTGGGGGTATCGATCATGCGCACGCGTGCCGAGCGCAGTAACGGCTATCTCACGATCGATTCAACGCCCGGTGCAGGCACTAAAGTCACAGCACACTTCTGGTTAGCTGTTCCTTCAGATAGTGCAGAGGCAGTCCGCGTATGACTGGCGCTCGCATTCTACTGGCCGACGATCACGATCTATTCCGCGCAGGACTGGCCGGACTGATTGAAGCCCAGCCGGATCTCGAAGTGGTCGGACAAGCAGAAGACGGCTTGGAAGCGCTGTCCCTAGCGCGCGGGTTGAGGCCTGATCTAATCGTCATGGATATTAAAATGCCGGTGTGTGATGGACTCGAGGCCACCCGCTTGATCCGCACGGAGATGCCGGAGGCGCGCATCGTCATACTCACCGTGCATGACGAAGACGAAAAACTTTTCGATGCGATTAAAGCCGGGGCGATCGGTTACATTCTGAAAGATACCAACTCCACAGAATTTCTCCATGGCCTGCGCCGCGCGTTAGCCGGTGAAGCCGTACTGCCGCCAAAACTGGCCGCACGTGTGCTCGCTGAGTTCGCGCGGTTGGCTCATCACGCGACACCTGACGTGTCAACCAGTGCCACACCTGATCTCACCCCGCGCGAGCGCGAAGTGCTCAATTTGGTTGCGACGGGCGCGACCGATAAGGAAATCGCCGCGCAGTTGTCCCTCAGCCTACACACCGTGAAGAGCCACGTTCATAGCATCTTGAGTAAGCTGCATGCTATCAATCGACGGCACGCGGCCAACCTCGCAGGTCGGCAAGGCCACACGAAGCCAACCAAGCACTGATTGTTCAAGCAGCTACTAAGACTTAGTTCTTATCGATGAGGGCGATCAATTTGATAGCCCTTTTTTCATTCCTCATCAGGGCGACGATGGATAGACACCGGATCAAGTTTGCCGTACTCTATCAGTATGAAGACGCGCAGACTCTTCATTATCGGTAATTCACTTTTCGCAGAGACATTAACTCAAATGTTATCGCGTGAAGCGTCCGTGCGCATCATCGGTTCGGCGCCTTCACCTAATGCCGCTCTGCCGATGCTGTCCGCCTGTCAGACCGATGCCGTCGTGGTGGCCGGTGAAAACGAAATGTCCACCGCGGCCTTTGGTCAACTCCTCGCCACCTATCCCGATTTGCCTGTTATCTGCGCCGATCTCAGCCGCGATGTCGTGCAAGTGATCACCAGTCATCGCATCGGTACGCGCGCGTCCGATCTTTTAGCCGCGGTCGCCGAGCTGCCCAAACGGAGGTCATGAATGAACTTTGCCCCAGCTAAACCGATCGAGTATACCGAGATCCTTTATTCCAAAGCTGATTGGATCGCGCGCATCACACTCAACCGTCCGCAAAATTACAACGCCTACTCGACCAATACGCTGATCGAGCTGGCGGCGGCCTTTCGGCAGGCGGCCTTTGACGACGAGGTGGCCGTCATCGTGTTTAGCGGCGCGGGCGAGCGCGCCTTCTGTACAGGCGGCGATGTGAAAGAGTATGAAAGCACTTATATGCAAGCGCCGCACGATTATTGGAAGTATATGGGTTTGTTCAGCGCGTATATCGAAAGCATTCTGAACTCCGGCAAGCCGGTGATCGCGCGAGTGAATGGCATCGCGGTGGGCGGCGGCAATGAAAGCCATCTGGCCTGCGATCTCTCCGTCATCGCCGAGCACGCCTATGTGGGCCAAGTCGGCACGGGCGTCGGTAGTGTGGCCGCGGGTGGCGCCACGCAATGGCTGCCGATCTTTGTCGGCGATCGGCGCGCGCGTTGGATGGTGATGCTCAATCGAAAAATTTCTGCGTATCAAGCGCTCGACTGGGGCTTGGTCAACGAGGTTGTTCCGTCGATCAAGAAAGATGGCGAATTTATCGTGCAGGCTGCGCCCGATCAAATTACCAAAGCGCAAAAGGGGTTGGAGGGTTACTCGATCGATCTCTCGAAGCTCGATGAGGCGGTCAACGCCTTGTGCTGCGAGCTGGTCGATAAGTTCCCGGAATGCACGCGCTACACAAAGCAGCAAGTGAATTTTTGGAAAGACCTGGCCTGGCATCAAACGATCGGACATGCGCGCGACTGGCTGTCGATCCATTTTGCGTCATGGGAACCGTTGGAAGGGATGAGCGCGTTCGTCGAGAAGCGCGCACCCGGCTATCGCATGCTGCGCGAGCGGGCAGCCGCGGGTCAGTCGTCCGAATTTCCGTGGGGGCCGTATGCCCGCACTTGTCCAACTTGCGGAACAAAATATTTGCCCAGTGACTTTGAATTCTGTGGGAAGTGCGGAGCGGAATTGAATGGAAAGTAGAGACGAGTCGGTGAGTCGACTCTAGCCTTGGGAGAAAACAATATGACTGTGCGTGTGCTGGATAGCCAACCCGGCAGTACCTTAGACGAAACGCTGTACTTGTGCCGCGACCTGTTGGAAGACACTGACTTCCCGACAGTGCGCCGCTGGCGCGAAGCTGGTGGCAAAGTTGTCGGTCACTTCCAGGTCTATTTCCCCGAAGAGATCGTGCATGCGGCCGGGCTGCTGCCTTTCAAGGTGCGCGGCGCGCCGATCGAAGCGCGGCAAGCCGAGGCCCGCTTCGGATCATACCTCTGTTCGATCTTGAAGACCTCGCTCGAACTTGCGCTCAGCCAGCGCGTGCCGATGGAGATGTTCGTCTCGCATCCCATTTGCGATGCGGCGCGCAATCTGGCCGCGGTGTTCGGCCGAAATTTTTCGTTTCCCTGCCAGATTCTGTATCTGCCCCAGAATGCCAACTCGGCGCATGC
>JBGQGR010000037.1:0-10991 GCA_041497495.1 Anaerolineae bacterium
CGTAATAGGCCCGCGCGTAAGTCACTTTTCCGAAGACACTCAGAATCGTGGCGGTGCGGCGGCGAGCGTAAGTCACGCGGCCGCCGCACGGACAAGGCCACTTAGCCTCGGGCGTGCCCGCGCTCGAACTCAACAGCTGCCCCACGGCTGCCGCACCCACTTGGCGCAGCACCTCGCGCAACGCCGTTTCGACCACCAGGATGGCCCGGAGCCGTAGGGGTCATCTCGGCCGAGGCCGTCGCCTCTTTCGCCAACGTCAGCACTTGTTTCGCAATCGTTTGAATCCATTCTGTGGTAATGTTCATGTCGGGCCTCGGGTATGGATGGTTGTAAGCACACCTATCCTACCAGAGGCTCACTTTTTTCGCTGACAACCTTTGCGTGCACACAGATAATGAATAACGAGTCATGAGTAATACGGATTTGCTTATCGGTCGTCACATTCGATACGTCCATGCATCCGAGGCGTATTTATTTTGACGAAGTTCATCTGTCCAATCCCGCTCTTGATCGATCAACTCACCGGGCAGCAGATCGATCTCGAGCGTTTGAGCTAAGCCTTCAGCCATCCAGTGAGCGGCCTCGTCGAAATCGATCGCTCGCCCGATCGCGGCTTCAATCGTCGTTGCGCGGCTGCGCACTCGATCGGGGTCCGGGTGAGATGAAAGATAGTGTGTGATCCGGGCAATATCGCCATGCAGGGGGATCGTGCCATGCTGCAAGACGACACCGGCTTTACGCATCTGCGCGCTGCCGACCAACTTCTTGTCGCCAAATACGATCTCGTAATTAGAGGGCACTTCAAAACACACCGGGCCTTGATCGCGATCGTGTCCATCGACTCGATCGGCTTGTTGCGTTGGCACGCCCATTAACTTCAAGCCATTCAATAGACCTTCACTCAACCGCTGGTAAGAATCAACAATCGTTCCCGTTACACGCGGATCAGCATCCGGAGCAATCACACTGTACGTCAACTCGTCGGTGTGCAAGATCGCACGGCCGCCGGTCGGGCGGCGCACGACATCGACACCATTCAATCTGCAGGCTTTGCGATCGACATCGCTGCCCGGTTGAGCTTGGCCCAACGACAAACATGCCGGTTTCCAACCGAAAAAGCGCAGTGTCGACGGGACAAGGCCGGCCACCACCGCCCGGCTGATGGCTTCATCGATCGCCATGTTGGTTGCGCCGTCGAGGTGATGAGTAATAAGGAGTCGCCAAGTGGATGGAGGATACATGTTATGAGTCAGTAGTCGAACTAGTAAAGAGGAACGAGTAAATACCTAACCACACACACTAAACGCTAAGCGATACCTACCCTGTAGCTTCCTATGGTCAATGCAGTGCGAGGATTTGCAATCTACCATTCGCCAAGAAATTATAACACGCGAAGTTTGCAGACCGATCGCGCTTGTGGTAAACTATCGATCAATGCCCTCGTAGCTCAGCGGATAGAGCACCGGCCTCCGAAGCCGATGGCGTGAGTTCGATTCTCACCGAGGGTACACATCAGGATGCGAGTGATCATCTCACTCGCGTTTTTTATTCGGCGGGCTTAGGTGGCTGCGGCAAAATTTTCATGGTCGCGCGCCGCCGCAGAAACCGTGAAAGTCTACGAATGGGTTAAACGGCGAAGTTGATTTAGGACTGACGGGTAATGGCTGGTTCGGGTTCCAAATCAGGCAGCGGCATCCGCAACCATTTCCATTCAGTGTGTGTTTCCCACAGCGTTGCAACTGAAACGATTAATAAGCCCGCGCCAAACACCAGCGCATTCAGGAAGATGCCGGGGTTGTGAGTCTGCCATGCCAACAGGACAGCGTAAAAATTCCACCCGGCCAACAAGATTTCCGCGATGATTAACCCATCGCTCGCCGGCCGATATATCAATCGCTGCGACATAGCTTGCTTGCCGACCAGGCCCAACTTCGGCGTGCGATCAAATACCGAACGGCGCGCACTCAAACCGCGCCATAGCGAGCGAGTGCTGTTCAACATCATCCCCGCACCTAAGATCGACAGCAGCAGCACGCCGGGAATTTCACGCCACCAGGTGCGCGGCCGCAACATTCGCTGCGCGGTCAAAAACAAAAACGTCGGCGCCAAAATAGTCGGGGCTAACATCAGGCCCAGCACAAACAGAACGCGATGCCACTCCACCGGTATTTGGATGCCCATCAAAAATGGATACAGTCCTGCGGCGAGCAGCATCAAAACTTGAATGCCATAGCCGGTCAAGTGCAAGCCTGCTTCGATCTTCGCCAGGCGCGGCAACGGGCTGTGTCGAATCATCGGCAGCAAACGGCGCGCACATTCAATGCTGCCCTGCGCCCAACGCGCTTGTTGCCGCCGATACGCTGATAAGCTGGAAACCAATTCGGCCGCAACTGTGACATCCGGCAAATAAGCGGCGCGCCAACCGTGCAGCGCGGCGCGATAACTCAAATCTAAATCCTCAGTCAATGTCCCCGGGTTCCAACCGCCAGATTGATCGATCGCGGCACGCCGCCACACTCCGGCCGTGCCGTTAAAGTTCATCACATAGCCCCGGCCCGCGCGCGTGATCTGCTCGATCATGAAATGTCCGTCGATGCTGAGTGATTGCAGGTAAGTCAAGATCGAAGTTCTTCGATTGAGATGGGTCCAGCGAGCCTGCACAAACCCGATCGTGGGATCACCGAAAACCCCGATCGTGCGGCGCAGGAAATCGGGCGCGGGCACAAAATCGGCATCGAAGATCGCCATGAACTCACCGCTGGCGTGCGGCAGGCCGGCCGCTAACGCTCCGGCTTTATAGCCGGCGCGCTGCGTGCGATGAAGGTGCTGAATGTTCAAGCCGATCGATCGCCAGCGCGCCACGGCCGCCGCCGCGATCTCACGCGTCGCATCAGTGGAATCGTCCAACACCTGAATCTCAAATCGATCACGCGGCCAATCAAGCCGCGCCGCCGCATCAATGATCCGTTCCGCCACTAAATATTCGTTGAAGATGGGCAGCTGCACCGTTACAAGTGGCAGCTCATCCGGCAGTGGTTGCCCGATCAATCTGTGGCGCACCCGCGGCGCAACCAAAGCCAAATAGAAAAAATGAACACCGTAAATGGCCAACGCAATCAAGACGAACGCGTAAACCAAGACGACTATAACCGACCACTCCATGATGCTTTCTGCTCCCTTGGCGGATCACCGCTGCTGAATGCTACACGTGATCCATACTAATGCGTTTAACGGCCTGATTTGGATTCAATCCGGCATCTATTCATCAACCCGACTTTGAGAAATTTCCCAACCGGCGATGATCGCCCACACATACACACCCTGCGACGACGTCCACCCATAATGGTCGAAAAGCATAATCACCAATATCGCCGCAATTGAGCCAGCTGCCACCATCCGCCAGATATTCAATCTGCCGAGTCGGTAGTTATTAATGATGTTAACCAAGATTGATCCGATCCCCAATAACCAGATGATCAAGCCCGGCAGCCCCAACTCGCTGGCAATTAAGAGCGGCACATTGTGCACCCAGCCCGGCTCGGTCGATGGATCAAGCAAAGTCTGGCTGGCCGCCTGAAAATTCCCCATGCCGACACCAGTCAGCGGTCGATCGCCGATGATCGCCACTGCAACAGTGGTCAAATCAAGTCGATCGGCGATCGAGGAATATTCCAGATGCGATCGGGAGGCCGTCAAACGATCGATCAAGATCGGACCAAACGAGATCGCCAGCACAATGATCGGGATCAAGATGATGCCGCCCAGCGCGATTAACCGCTGAAAAGATCGCTGGCGAGATCGACGCTGCCAGGCCAGCATGGCGATCGATCCCAAGCCGATCGCTATTCCGAGCCAGGCCGATCGCGAAAACGTCAGCAGTAAAGTCACCCAGCCGATCAACCAGATCACCAGGACAATCGGCAGCCTGCGGCGCGGTGATCGCACGACCATGCCAAAACTCCACAACAGCGCAATCGCCGCAAAGCCACCAATTACATTCGGATGGCCGCTCAAGCCATATACGCGCAATACACGCAGGCTATCATCGCCGACGACACTCATCCCATATATATTCGGGTCAAGTCGCAGTTCGCCTAAGAACGCTAAGCCCACGCTATGTTGCACAGCAAACTGAGCCAAGCCCACCAGTGAATTAACGAACAGACCCGCGAGTAGACTCAGTGCGATTGAGGCGGGCTTGAGATCATCACACGCCACTCGAACTGCGAACAAGATCCACAACACCGCGTGGATCGCAAACACTGCGGCCAAGCCCGCTTGAGCAGCCCAGCTGATGGACAAAACGATCCATATTGCCAAACCGATCATCGACCACGTCCACACGCGCGCCGATCGATCAAATAACTTTCGCAATCCGGGCCAGCCGATCAGCGCGTACACGCTGATCGATACAACCGCGAATATATCCGCAGGGCGTAGCTTGGGCAAGTTAGCCGCCACCGAGACCGTAAACGGATCGAGACCGGGTAGCCTAATCGGCCATTGCAAATACCACGGCGAAAAAAATAATGCTGCAAAGACACACCAGCGGCTGATGGTGGATGGTTTATCCCTGATTGCATCGCTTCGATCATTATTCGCTACGAGCATATTGGTCATTTGTTTGTCAATTGTCAATATTAATTTCTTCCTTGTCCTTTGTGGAGTGCTTTTCTTCTCGCAGCCATAAGCCAGCCACCAACGCGAATAAGATCGTCCCTTGTGGATCAGTCCATAAATAATGATCGAACAACAAAATCGGCAGCATACCCAGTAACGTGCCACCCATCAGTGCCTGCCACAGCGTGATCGATCGTTGCCGCCAGCGGCGTATGCCGACAGCCAACAGCGTACAAATCATCAGCGTGAACAGTGCGAAACCGGGCAGGCCCAATTCGCTGGCAACTAACAGCGCGACGTTATGCACCCAATCGAGCGGATAGCCGACCAGCGCAGACGCCGCTGAGATATAATTCGCCGCGCCGACGCCGGTCAATGGTCGGGCCATGATCAATTGATCGGCCGTGTCGATCATCACTCCACGCTGAAGGATCGAAAACCCTTCCAACGGCTGCGCCGTCGTATCAACTCGTCCGACGAGAAACGGCCTAAACGCAACCGCAAAGCTCACAGCCAGTATCAAGCCAATAACCGCCAGGGTAATCATGGCCACGCCCGCGCGTCTATTCAGCAACCGCCCGCGCAGTAATAACCCAAATGCCGCCGCAACTCCGATCGCGGTCGCCAGCCACGCCGAGCGCGAAAAGGTGATCAACAATAAAACCCAGATAATCGCCCAAGCCAGCACCGCCAGCGCACGCCAAATGCGCGGCCAAACAACAATCAGTCCGTAACTTAATATCACGCCGATCGCCACGTGTCCGCCAAGTATGTTCGGATGGCCACTCAAAGCGTATGCGCGCATCAACCGCCGCGGCCCATCAAAAACCACACTAACCCAAGTGTATTCAGGTTTAACTGGCAGTTCACCGGCCTGCGATGGAAGTCCCACAAAATGCTGTGTGACAAACTGGATCAAGCCGACTGCGCTTTGCAGCAAGATGCCACCCAGAAAAAATGCAACTAGGCGCGGCACAGGCCAATCCGCGCAGGCAATCATCAACGCAAACAATATCCAAATCGCCAGATGCCCGGCTTGACTAATAGCCAGTCCACTATTCATCGACCAGCTTGCCGATAAAATGGTGAGCAGCCACAAGCCAACTAATGATAACGCGAAAATTTTTGGCGCTCCGCGTTTAAGATGAGCAAAATTAGGCCAGCCGCTAAGAAGATAAGCTGCAATGGATAAACCAACGACCACTTCAACCAATCGAACGGAGGGCAGCATGTAGCTAAAGGGCACATTGCTCTTATCAAAGCCGGGCCAATCGATGTGCCGATTGCGATTCCAGACCAACACACTTAGCGCCGACAATGCTGCGCCCTGACTGATCAATTCCAATAGAGCACGAATTGCAATCAGCAGACGCACCAAGTTTGTCTTTCGATCAAGAGCAATGATCTGCTGATTATTTGTCATGAAGCATTAATCCTCGACCGATATAACTCTAAGAATCGATCAACCGATCGAGCGAGCGCATATTCGCGCTCCACGATCGATCTGGCTGCCCGTCCGATCTCAACGGCCCGATCGGGTTGGCGGAGCAACTCGATCAGCGCGGCGGCTAATTCTCGAACATTGCCAATTTCAGTGGCTACTGCGGCCTCCGGCGCGAGATCGGCCAACGCGCCGACGCGCGTGCCGACAATCGGCAGACCGCAAGCAGCTGCTTCCAAAAGCGCCATGCCTTGTGACTCATGCAGCGACGATTGCACAAATACTGATGCCGAACGATAGAGTTCCGGCAACAAGTGATGCGGCACTTCGCCGCGAAATTCCACGCAGTCGGCTAAGCCCAAATTAATCGCCAACGATTCCAAGCGGCCTCGAAGATTTCCTTCGCCAGCGACGATCAATCGAGCGTGAGGAAGTTCGTGATGAACTTTCTGAATCGCGTGCAGCAACGCGGTTTGATCTTTTACCGGTTCGAGCGAACCAACGTTCAGCAAGATCGGCCGCTTAGTTATTGTTGTTGGAGTCGAGGCTTTAGCCGGAGTTAAAAGACGATCACCGGCTAAAGCCACGATTCCTCTATCATCGAAGGTTGCAAACATATTTACATCCACGCCCAACGGCGCAAACTCGATTCGATCTAACTTCACAAATTTCTTCGCCAGATCGATTAAATAATTCGATCCAGCTGTGACCACATCGGCGCGGCGCAGCGCCCAACGCATCAGCCAGCGCAAATAAAACTTGCGCGCCAGACCGTATTTGATGTGCTGCAGGTTAATCAATTCGCCGCCCGCCAAACTAATCATAATCGGCGAACGCTTTTTCAATCGAGCTGCAATAACTCCCGGCTCATATGACCACCAGGCATGCAAGATATCAAAATCTAGCTGATCAATAATATTCTGCGCTGCCCGCCAGATCGACGGCGTCCGCCAAGGCCGGCCATTCCCGCCGCCAATTGAATCCACAGTTGCGCCATACACGGCATATCGATCGCGGCGATAGGGATAGCGTAGCGTAACGATGTGTAGTTCGCACCGTTGTGCCATCACGCGCGCCAGATCGAGCAGCGCGGGAATGCACCAATCGCTTTTATCGCTGCTGAAGCCGGGCACGATCCACACGACTTTCAGCGGCATTGCTCACCCATTTTGAACAGGGAATAACCTTGATACTGATCGATCATTTCAAGCCCGGAGTGATCGATCAGCCAGCGGTAATTCGTTTCGGGCGCAAGGCCGGTCCATTGCCGATCGATGTTATTGACATCGAGATAAGCATACACGTCTGTCTGTCCGCATATGCGACTCTTCAAGGTTGTTGGCGTCTCATTGAAAAGTTCGACGGTGTTAAAGGCAGAGTAATGCTGCAATGTCGCTGTTAGCCCAAACGTCAATACGGTCGAGCCATTTGGAAGTTGATCGGCAACGTGTTGCACACGATCGAGATCAAGAGTCTTGGCCGCAACAAAATTACCAACGACACGCACCGACCAGATCGTTGCTCCTATCCAACTGATTGCAATCAAGCCGAGCAACCCGCGCCGCCAGCTGGGTTGCTGGATCCACAGCCGATCGAAACCCAAACCGACCCAAACGACCAGCGGTGGAAAGTAAGCTAAGACAAAGCGCGGATTTTGCCAGGTGACTCCCGCCAAGAAAACGAATTGAATGAGCGGCCAAAGAATGAGCAGCGCCTGTGTGCTTCGCTCGAGACGCCGCAACACGGCCAGACCAGCTATTAGGATCGGCAGCAACACGGGAAATACATAGTTAGGATCGATTAAAGGCTTGGCGTAAAACAGAGCCATCGGCAAGACGAATTGAAATGAGCCATCGCTGTTGCTCACCTGGTTGCGAACCGCATTGAGCGGATCCCAGCTATACACCTGCAAGTCGCCGGCATGCGACGGGTTAAGCAGCAGCTGTCCGCCGATGAGACTGCCACTAATACAGAGCGCGATCAATGTTAAGGCCACTGCTCGTTTCAATCGAATTGAAGGCCAATGCTCGCGCCAAACAACCAAGACGGTGATTGCCCACGGAACAATCAGCAGTGCATAAGCCCAACGGCACAAAATAGCGATCGACAACGTCGCCACCGCGAAAGCAAGATCAACCGATCGTTGTTGGCGGACATACCGCAAGAGCAGCCACGCCGATAGCGTGGCCCACATCAACGCGGCTGCATCGGCCATGATCGAGAGGCTGGAGATCATCAACTGTCCGGCAACGATCATGATCGATCCTGCAACGAGGCCTGCGAGTTGAGCGCGTGCCGGATCAAGATCGATCAGCGCTTCGCGTGTGACGAGATAAGTCAGCGGGGCGATCGACGCTCCGGCGATGATGCTGATCAACTGCACGGCGATCGGCTGAACGCCAACCACTGAGAAGGCAAGCACAAGATGTAACGGAAAACCGATCGGCCAGAAGAAGGGCGGTAGTGAGTAGCCTAAAGCCAATGCTTGACGAAGCGCGATCGAATAATCGTAATAGGCGAATGCGTCTTGACCATACAAGCCGTCGAACGGATGAATGATCAGCATGCCGAAGCGCGCGACCAGCGCAGCTGCAAACAATCCTGATATTTGCCAAACGACACTACGCCGATCGTTATTCATGAAATGATTCTCGATAATTGCTCGCGACCTCTGACCTATCAGCTGCCAGGCTCTACAGCCGATTGAGCAGGAGGCAACTTCAACCGAAAGATCAACAACACTAAGATTAACATATTGATCAGCACCGCGGCGGGCGACAGAATTTTCAGCGCGAGAATCAGTGGCGAATCAATCGATTCAACGATTAAGTTCGTGCCGAAGAGTGCCGTAAACGGCGAGATGGTGATCAAGTTGAACAGAAAGGTCAATGATAGCCACATGAACAGACGGCCCGGACGGTCAACGTCTTCATCCAGCACTGCCGCCAGCAGCATCAACGCGAGAGTTGGAAACCAGTAACGCTCGTGAACATCGGTGAGCAGCAAGAACAGCCCCAAGCAAAACACCGCGGCAGAAACAAAGATCGATCTCGCGTTAGCGCGCAAGGTCAAGAACAGCGTAACTGCGATCATGCCGGCATACAGGCCAAAGCCTAATACGCGAGATGAAGGCGGTAGGCACGCTAACTTGATCCGATTGATCGATCATACCCGATTGAGCTCCTACGCTTGTCAAGTCAGCTATAACATGGCCTATACGATCAGTTGATCGATTTGATGATGCGTTGATGAACGTGTGTCATTACCGCGTTACTCGATAGATCTCGATCAGCCCGTAAGTTTGATCGTTCACGCTGCCCAGCAACTGCACTGAATGATGGTCAAACCATGTTTGGAACGTGGCAGCAGCCTGTACATTGCCCGCAAAAGTCTCGCGGATTCGTGGATCGATCAACACCACATCGGGATCGATTTGATCCAAGCCCTGATCGATGGACAAATTATTGGATTGCTGCCACAGGAACGGCAGCGCAAATGATCGATAATCAAAACTTTCAAGGCCGAACCAATAATTGTGCAAGCCCAGCACGCGCTTACCGTTCGGAATAAAGTGGCGGACTCGATCGATGAAAGTGTAGTAAGGCGTCATGCTCGCAGCCGCTTCTTCCAAAATACCGATGCGTGCGATACCTTCAAAGACGTTAGCAACCAATACGGCGCTTACGACGACTTGAGCCGCGAGCCATTTTCGTGCGCGCAGCCAAGTCCAAAATGAAACTACACCCCACGCAGAGACAATTCCAAAGATTGGAATGATGGTCAATAGATAATTGGCTAACTTGAGATGGATCAACAGCGCAAACAACACAGGCAAGCCAAGAGCCGGGACGGCCAAAACGCGCAAAGTTCGATCGGACAGTGATTGCCGCCACATCATTGCCACAGCACACGGAATAATGATCAATGCGCTCCAAAATCCGGGGCGGAGCAGCCAATCAAAACCGATCGATCCAAGTCCCGGGCCGTAGCGCTGCGGCTCGTGCAGAAAATTCTGGACATACCAATTCACGTTGAGCAGATCAAATCGCTCGGCATATCCTATAGTCTGTCCATGCCAATCGGCTACATCGCCGAGAATGTAAATCACGTAAGGAATCAGCAGCATAATGAAACCAAGCAGCATCGAGCCAAGTGTCGATCGACGCGATAGCGTGACCGATCGATCCCAGACAACTAAGACGAGTAACACGATCAACCAAAACGCTCCATACAAATGTGACAATGTCGCACAGGCCGCCAGAAAACCGGCCAGCATGTACCATCGACAGGTGGAGCGTTGACGTGCCGATCGGTAAGCGTGTAGTGAGGTCAAACCGAATACAGCCGCCAGCATATCATAACGCGCAATGCGCGCAAAATCGATCAAGAGAATGCCGGTTGTTTGTGAGGGCGTCAGTCCGCTGGTGCGAACAAAAATTAAAAAGAGGATCGCCAGCAACCCGATGCGATCGTCTTTGAAAATTCGCCGCGCCAAACTGTAAGTCAACGCCAGCAGCAACAAGCCTAATGCGATTGGTTCAAAGCGATCTTGATAAAGACCTTCTCCGGCAAAACGAAAAATAATTCCCAGCAGGATCGGATGGAGCGGCATATAACCGTAATAACGATCCTGCATATTGTAGAAACCGGCGAATACTTCAGAACCAAAGACGCCTGCGCGTGCAATCTTTAAGCCGGTCGAAGCCTGCCACGGCTCGTCTTCATACACACGCGGCACAATCGTAATATTGCTGAAGCTGATCAGCCAGTAAGCCAACAAAAGTGCGCAGAAGCTGATGCGATAAATGAGCTTGCTCATCTTATCATTTTGGCAACGCTTCGCCGTTCATGGCACCCGAACCAATAGGCCAAGGGATCACTCCAAGCCCAATAACGCACACCGCGAAAACGATCGACGCTTTTATTCGAC
>JBGQGR010000038.1:0-10877 GCA_041497495.1 Anaerolineae bacterium
AGTTTTTCTCTCATTGCAGTTGACAGTTATCATGTGGCATCGCGTCCAACAACCACACTAATTCGACTCGCGACAGTTTCTTTAGACAACCGCCATACTGCCCATCAGCGCTCTTCCAATTGATCTCAAGCAAGACGAATCGGTTTTCTTGTCACAGTCTGGATATTGCCACAAATCAAACACAGATTTAATCCATTGCTGGCAAACGGCTTATCCGGTGTTCGTTTACGTCAGCTAAACGCAGTGGCACCTCAGCCGTTGTTAGCTGACGCGCAAATCGATCGAGCGCCCGGCGATTGGTTGTGATCGAATCCGGCGTGCAGTTCCGTCGCAGCATATCGCCGATGTAGAAATCGATCAAGGCGGCAAAAGTGGCTTGACTCATTTGATTCTCCGGTTTGGGGGCTTTGACCTTCAGGATACGCTCCTTTCAGGATCGATCTATTGTTGGGCATTGTCTGGCACGGAAAGGCGGCTGAGGGCCAGTCATATTTGCACTGATCCTCAGCCGCTTTTCCAAGCGGAACCTTACTCACAGAGGCGACGGCGGGAATTGAACCCGCGGTTAGGGTTTTCAGATTCTAACACAATCGAAGTTCCGATGCACCGCAAAATGAAAGCGGCCTACCTTGAAAAATAGGTAGGCCGCTTCAATTTAAAGGCGACGGCGGGAATTGAACCCGCGGTCAGGCAGTGTGCCGGTCACAGCGAGGCTATGAGTCAGACCGCGATGAGGGTGTGTGATGTAGTGATTGTATTAAGAATGGCGCTGAAAAGCAAGTGACGGGCGGATCGATAAATCGTCTATTTGCGCACGGATCCCGAGCGGATGTGGAAGTATGATCTTGGATGTGTCATGTGCTAAACGAAGCGCCCTCGGCAATGTTATCCTCAATGGACATGAACCTGCCACGCCCTCCCGCAAAGTGCTCCATCGACATGATGGGCGTGCCCGGGTGGCTAAAGTTTTTCACCGGCCACTGCAGGCCGTTGACGCGTTCCAGCCGTTCGTGTGAAACGCCGGCATAGATGGGTGTGAGCGCAGCGATTTCAGCCATGATTTGCGATGTGTCACTATACGCCCAAGCGCTGTATTCGCCGTTGACGTCATTCCGCTGAATGCGCCGGGCCAGTTCCATAATAACCTGCCAGTCCGGACGTGCACCGCCCTGTGGATCAATCGCCTGATGAACCATTTGGATACGGCGCTCGGTATTCGTAAACGTGCCTGTCTTCTCGGCGAATGTCACGCCGGGCAACAACACATCGGCGTAGTACGAGGTTTCTGAATTGAACGCGGCCAGCTGCACGACGAAGTCGCAGTTGTGGAGACTGCGGCGCACGTTCAAACTGGCCGGTGCCCCGGCAACCACATCCTCACTTAGAATGAAGAGTGCCCGCAGTTTGCCTTCGGCCGCAGCGGCCATCATTTGCGCAGCGGTCAGGCCGGGTTTGGTGGGCAAGCCTTTGCCCCAGGCCGCTTCAAACTTCTTGCGAGTCGCCTCGCTGTCCACCGGCTGGTAGCCCGGATAGAATTTCGGATGGCCGCCCATGTCACACGCGCCCTGAGAGTTGTTCTGCGTGCGCAGCGGAATTAAGCCGCCACCCGGCACGCCGAAATTTCCCAACGATAATTGGAGATTGACCAGGCTGATGACATTGCGGCGTCCGGCCGGATATTTCGCCAAGTCGACACCCCAGACAATCGCCAGCGGGCGATTCTTCACCAGGATTTCCGCCGCGTGTTGCAAGCTGGGCGCGTCGACGCCGGTTCGCTTCGCCACGCGCTCGGGTGTAAACTCGTCCAAGCTGCGCGCGAAGTCTTGGAACCCCACCGTATATTTTTCGATGAAGGCGCGATCTTCCCAGCCGTTTTTTAGGATGATATGCAGCAAGCCATTCACCAAAGTTGCTTCGGTGCCCGATCGATGGACGAGCCGCAGCGCAGCGTATTCTGACATATTGATGAAATCCGGATGAGCCACCACCAACTGCCCGCCCCGTCGCAAAACCGATTGGCGCAGCTTGACCCCAAAGATTGGCTGCTGCTCGCTGGTATTTGAGCCGATGATCAAGATAGACTTTGCTTCGCGCGCCACATCATCCAGCGAATTCGATTGGGCGTTCAGGCCGAGCGCCGTGTCCAGCCCATCTACAACATTGTCGTGATTGACATGATCGCAGCAATCAATGTTGTTCGTGCCTAGCAGCTGGCAAGCAAGTTTACTCATCAGATAATTTTCTTCATTCAAGCATTTGCCTGAAGCCAGCAGGCCGATACTATTAGGGCCATATTGATCGCGCGCAGCTTGCAAGCCTCTCGCGGCGATCTCCAACGCGGTCTCCCACTCCACTTCGATCCACGGCCCCCGATTGGTGGGACGGACCAGCCCGTCCAACAGATATTTGCGGACGCGCGGCCGCTTTAATCGATTCGGTGACTGGATGAAATCGTAGCCGTAACGGCCTTTGACACATAGATGATCGCCATTAATCGGGGCTTTCGAATTTGAGGTGACTCGCAGCACACGCCCACCCGGCACATCGTCTTTGATATTCAGATCGAGCTGGCAGCCGATGCCGCAGTATGAACAGGTCGTCGTCACCAACCGATCGGGTGGGCCGAGCTTGACGGACAGCTTGTTATCCAAAGCGCCGGTCGGGCAGTGCGCCACGCACGCGCCACAGGATTCGCAGCGCGCCTGCAGCATCGTCGTATCTGAACCGGCCACGATCCGCAGATCGTAACCGCGATAGGCTTGTGTCCACACAAAGCGACCTTGAACTTCGGCACAGGCCCGCACGCAGCGTGTGCACATGATGCACTTGTTCTTATCGACCCAGATAAACGGATTGGGATCACTATCAATCAAGCGGAACGGTTCCTTGGCCATGGCGCTTTTCATATCGATGCCGTAGTGGTTCACCCAGTGAGCAAACTGGGTATCGATCGCTGGCCCGGCTGTTTCATTGGCGTGTGTGTATCCAGCATCGTAGAACCTGACCAACAGCAATTCCAGAATCGTGCGGCGGTAACGTGTCAGCGCGGGACTTTCAGTGCGCACCACCATGCCCGGCGCAACCAGCATGGTACAAGCGGTGGCGGGCAGACGCAGGCCTTGAATATCCACCGAGCACAGACGGCAGCCGCCATATGGTGTCAAGTCTTTGTGGTTGCACAGCGTCGGGATGATAATCCCGGTTTGCTCGGCGGCTTTAAGCACCGTCGTGTTTTCGGGGACTTCCAGGGTTTGACCATTGATCGTCAAACTGATCATGGCTGCTCTCCTTAGCCCGCGTGCAGAGGTTGCAGAACCGCGCTTAACTCAGCGGGCTGTGTGGCGATCGAGCAAACACCCACCGGACAGATGTGATCGATGATGTGGGCTTCAACCTCGGCACGGAAGTATTTCAGAATATCGCGCAACGCCGTCGAAGCAGTCTGGCCTAAGCCGCAATTGGATACTTCGGACATGGCCTCAGAAATTTTCTGCATCAGATCCAAATCGCTTAAGCTGGCTTTACCTTCCGAAATCTGGCTGACGATTTCGAACAACCGCAGCGTACCAATGCGGCACGGCGTGCATTTGCCGCAGCATTCGTTGCGGAAGAAGCGCGAAATAACTTTGGCTAAGTCAACGACGCAAGTCCTTTCATCGCAGACCAACAAAGCTCCGGAGCCGAGTGACACACCGGCGTTACGGAACGAGTCAAAATCCAGCGGCGTGTCCTGTAAGCTAGCTGGGACAATCGTGCCGCTAGATCCGCCCGTTTGAACCAACTTCAGTTTCTGGCCATCCTGCATGCCCTTCCCGTAAATATCGATCACTTCGCGCAGCGTGATGCCCATCGGCACTTCAATCAACCCCGTAAAATTCACGTTGCCCAAAATGGTATAGACCTTGGTGCCCGTGCTTTTAGCCAAGCCCACTTCGCGATACCACACCGCGCCGTTACGTAAGATCGGCGGCACATTAGCGAGAGTCTCCACGTTGTTGACGACGGTGGGTTTGCCAAATAAGCCGAAGGTAGTTGGATACGGCGGGCGTGGGCGCGGCATGCCGCGCTTGCCCTCCAGCGATTCGATCAAGGCGGTCTCTTCGCCGCAGATATATGCACCCGCGCCGGCGTGCGGATGGATGTGGAAATCGTAATCGGTGCCGAAGATGTGATCGCCCAGCAAGCCATGCGCTTCAGCTTGATGGATCGCATTTTCGATACGCCGATAGGCCAACGGATATTCGCCGCGAATGTAGATGTAACCCTCGTGCGCGCCGATCGCATAACCGGCGATCGTCATGGCTTCCACAATGCTGAACGGATCACCTTCGATGATCAAACGATCTTTGAAAGTCCCCGGTTCACTTTCATCGGCATTGCAAATGACGTACTTGGGATTGCCCGGTGTGCTAGCCACGAAACTCCACTTGCGGCCGGTCGGGAAGCCTGCCCCGCCCCGCCCCTGCAAGCCTGACTTCTCGATCTCGGCGATCACCTCGGCAGGTGTCATTTGAGTCAGCGCCTTGCCCAACGCTTGGAATCCATCGTACAAGATGTAATCTTCAAGGCTCTCAGGATTCACGATACCGGCGCGCTCTAAGACGATCCGTTTTTGAACAGGCAGCGCACCCTTCCGTCCGCGCATCCACGCGATCTCTGGTGCCAGTTCGTGCATCATAGCTAACAGATGCGGCACGATGTTGCCTTTATACAGATGCTCTTCCACGATGGTATGAACATCTTCAGGCTTGACCGGACCGTACACTGCTGCGTCAGGATAAACGATGACTAACGGAATATCGTCGCGGAATCCGACGTCACGAATAGTGGAGACCGCGATCTGATCAGACAGGCCGAACTCATCGATCTCTTCCAAAAACTTGTGGAACACTTCTTCAGCGCCGCGATCCAGGCTCGCCTGATCGACCGAGACCAGCACCATCGAACGAATGACTTTCATTGCACACCTCTGCCCATTAATTCCATGTTACTCATAGCGAGCGAGAATCTCTGGCACTTGCTCCGCGGTCACATTGCCGTACTCGTCATCATCCACGGTGAAGACTGGCCCGACGCCGCAGATACCCAAACAACTGGTCGTGTGCAGCGACCACTTTCGATCGACGCTTGTCTCGCCGGGCTCTAAGCCTAATTCGCTCTGAAGCGCTCGAATGACCTGCCGTCCACCCATGACGTGACAGGGCGCACTTTCGCAAAAGCGGATCACATGTCGGCCGACGGGTTGAAGCGAAAACAAATGGTAGAAACTGGCCGCCGAATACAGATGGCTGTCGGCTAGAAATAAACCTTTCTCTGGAGCATGAATGCGCCGTCGAATTTCCGGCAAGACCGAAGTGGGAATATAGCCTAACGCCCGATTGATGTCGCTCAAGATCGGGATCACGGCATCGCGCTTCGCACCGTGCTCGGCGATGGCCTTTTCAACTAACTCGGCCAAATTCGTTTCTTTGATTTCTTGATCCATACTCACCTCGACCCACTCCTAGGTTGATCAAGTCTCGATCACAAACTCTTCAACCACTTTGCCAGCCAGCACATGTTCGCGCAGAATACGTTGAACAACTTGGGGCGTCACTCGGCCGTAAGTCACTTTGGCTGAACCGGGCGCGATGACTTCTACGACGGGTTCGTACTTGCACAGACCCACACAACCGACTTGAGAGACAGTGACCTTGCTCAATCGATCAGTTTCGATCAATCGCTGCGCGGCTTTCAATGTATCGAGCGCGCCAGCCGCGATGCCGCAACTGCCCAGACTGACAATCATCTGGACGTTGCCAAGACTGGCCTCGCGCTTCTTATCTTCAACGATTTGTTCTCGAAATCGATTCAAGTCTTCAAGCGATCGGATCATGTTCACGCGCCTTTATCCGCAGCGTCATTGCGAGCCGCGCTTTTTGCGGCGAAGCAATCCCCGCGACTACGAGTTGGGATTGCTTCGTCGGCCTAACGGCCTTCTCGCAATGACGGCTTACGATTACAAACTCTCCCAAGCAAGCTGATCTTGCTGCAAGCCCGCATACACCTGACTCACGGCTTGCTGCACCTCGATCGAGATCGGATACCCGAAGGCCACCACGCGCGGCTGGATACCGATCATTTCAACCTGCGGCACGAACTCTTGCAGCGCTTGCATCAAATAAGATAACGGCAGTGTATGTGTCGTCATCAAAAAAGGATCCTCGATCTTGTCCGATCCGATCAGGCGAATCGCGCCGGGTGCCAAGTCCATATCGGCGGCGTCGATGACCAGCACCTGTTCCGGCGCAGCGGCGCGGATCAAGTGCAGGCAGTTTTCCGGCGTCGAGCCGCCATCCAGTGCCTCCCAATTTTCCAGCGGCGTCTGCTGTATCTTCCGGGCCAGGAGCGGTCCCGCCGCGTCGTCACCCATCAGTTGATTACCAACCGTGACCACCATCTTTTTCTTCATGGATACTTTCGCACCATCAAATACAGAGCCGGTTCTTCGAGCATCTTTTGCAGGCATTGAATGAGCACACTCACCCAGTGCGCTGCGTTTGCATCCAGTCCCGGCAGAGAAACTTTCAATGCAGGTAGGAGGTCCCCAGCGTGACTACGATTGATCTCAATCTCGCCCCATTTCAACAGGCCTGCCAGTTTATGCTGGCCGATCCCATCAGGGATCAAGGCCAACCACTGGCGATAATCTTCAAGCGGGATTTCCATCAGACTCTGGAAGCAATCCAGCACGCCGACATGGTGACCAATCGCCAGTGAGTAATAAAGCACCTGACGCGGGCCATCAGGGATGTCCTGTTCTGTGTTAACGAACTTATGCGTCAACTGATAGAACACCGCCCGCTCGGCCATCGATCAAATTTCTCCTGTGTGAGTTTGATAAAGTCCTGCCAATCGGATCACGATCTCAGTAAGGCGCGGGTCTTCCTGTTGATCCAAGTAAGATTGGACATTCTGTTCAACATGCTGCGCATCACGCTTGAGCAGATCGAAGAACGTCTCAGCGATCCGCTTCCCCTGCCAATAGCCAGCCATCCGACGGGCCTCGCGTTCGATGTGGACGCGCACAGCCAGCGGGATTTCGGGGTGACGAGGCAGGGCATGTTCATCTTCAGCTTGAATGTGGTGCGTGGCTTTCAACTTTTGACCGAGCAGGCCCAGTGCGATAGCGAAGCCATAGATCGTGGCGGCCGGTGTTGGCGGACAACCCGGGATGTAGACATCAATCGGGATGAACTTGTCCGCCCCACCCCACACACAGTACAGATCGTGAAAAATACCGCCTGAACAGCCGCACGCCCCGTAAGCCACACAAATCTTTGGCTCAGGCGCGGCGTGATAAGCCCGCAGTGCCGGGACGCGCATCGAGCGTGTCATCGAACCAGTGTATACCAACACATCGGCATGCCGCGGCGAAGAGACCACCTTGATCCCAAAACGTTCGACATCAAAGAGCGGAGTGAGCGCTGCAAAAATTTCGATCTCGCAACCGTTGCAACCACCGCAATCCACACGATAGACGTAGACGGAGCGGTGAATGTGTTTGAGCAGGGCAGCCTTGAGCTGCCCGGTCTGTGGATCCTCATGGATCGCATACTGGCTGCGTTCGGCTACGATTTGGCTGGTCGGTTTATCATCGAACATCAGGCTTCCTCCTGATGAAGGTTGACCATTTTGGTGACATCATTCTTGCGCTTGCACTCCGGGCAAATCTCCAGCAGAGCGCGGGCACTCGCTGACGCTTCTTCCGATAAAGCACTCTTTTGAAGCAAGGCGAACACATACTCAATTTCTTTGGCAGGTGCAAAATACATTCCGCAGATGCGGCAAGTGGCCAGTTTGTAATCGGCCTGTTCGTACAGGTCTTGCTTGTTCATGACCGCCAACTCAAAGTCTGGACTGAGCGTGATCGCACCGGTCGGGCAAACTTCCTCGCAGCATCCGCAATAGATGCAGCGACCCATGAACAGCGACCACGTGCGCAGTCCCTGATCGAGATCCGTCGTGATGCTCAAGGCATTCGGCGGGCAGGCAATGGCGCACGCCGCGCAGGCAATACATTTGATCGGATCATGCTGCGGCTTGCCTCGAAAGCCAGGCATCACCTCAACCGGCTCGAAGGGATAGGCCAAGGTGGCTTCACCAACTCTCAATACTTCCTTGATCAACTTCAGCATAATGCCTGTCTCCTTAGGCAGCACCTAACGATCGGCGACTACTTCAGAGGCGAGTCCTTACGTTCGATGCAGTAGCGTTCCATTTCCTTGTAAGGTACGATGGTCGCTTTCTGCTTGCGGACATCGATGACCGTCACGCGTTCGGTGCACGAATAGCACGGGTCAATGCTGGCAACGATCAGCGCCGCGTCGGAGATCGTGTTGCCGCGCAGCATGTAACGCAGCGAAGGCCAGTTGTTGTAGCTCGAAGCGCGGCATTTCCAGCGATAGATTTTCTGGTTATCACCCAACATGCTCCAGTGGATGTCTTCGCCACGCGGCGCTTCCACATAACCCAGGGCAAACTGATAAGGCTTATACGTGAAGCCTTCTGTGAGGACTGGTCCGGCTGGCATCACATCCAGACAGCGTTCCACAATCGAGACGGACTCGAAGAATTCTTCGGCGCGGATCAGCGTGCGTGATAATACGTCACAGCCATCTTTCGCGACGACAGTCCAGGGCACACGGTCGTAGGCGCAATAAGGATGGATGACACGAATGTCCCGCGCAAAGCCAGAGCCGCGCAGGGTTGGCCCGACGGGACTGTAATCGCGTGCGACTTGTTTCTCCAGGCGGCCAATATTTTGAGTGCGTTGCACGATATTGGGCGTATCCAACAACATGCTAACGAGCGTCGTCACCTCAGCGCGCAACTCACCGAGTAGTTGCAAAGTCGTCGCGCGTTGCTCTTTCAGAATATCGCGCCGCACTCCGCCGATCAGGTTGACGCCGTAAGTCTTGCGAGATCCGGTTAAGAGTTCGGCCATCTTCATCGCTTTTTCGCGGACGCGGAAGAACTGCATGAAGCCTGTGTCAAAGCCGACGAAATGGCAAGCCAATCCCAAGTTCAGCAAGTGGCTGTGCAGCCGCTCCACTTCGAGCAGGATCGTTCGGATGAACTGCGCACGCTCGGGTACTTCGATCCCCAAGGCTCGCTCAATCGACGTGCTGTAGGCCACGTTATGCGCATAACCGCAAATGCCGCAAATTCGATCGGCCAGGAATGTCACCTGATCGTAGTTCAATCGGCTCTCCGCCAATTTTTCCATGCCACGATGGACGTAGAACAAACGATAATCGGCATCGACGATGTATTCGCCATCGACATACAAACGAAAGTGGCCGGGCTCATCAGACGTGATGTGCAGCGGCCCCAGCGGCACCTGGACAATGCCTTCACCTTCCACCTTGATGAAATCATACGTCTCGTTTTCGGTGGTCGGCTCAGGCCGATAACGATAGTCCATCGTATCTTTGCGCAGTGGATAGAGATTGTCGGGCCAATCGTCGGGCAGCACCAAGCGGCGTTGATCGGGCAACCCGATCGGTTGCAGGCCGAACATATCGCGGGCTTCCCGCTCATACCAGATCGCGGCAGGGACTTTCGGCGTGACCGACGGGAACTCAGGCTGATGCGGCGGAATCTGAGCGCGCACCACCACGTAAGCCTTCTCTTCGGCGCCGTTGCCTTCAACGGACAAGATGTAATAGATCGCAAACTGGCCGTTTATTGGACGCTCGTCATTGACCGCCACTGAAGCAAGCCAGCCGCCCTGTTGATAATAGAGCAGCTCGACTATGTCCGGCAGGCTGTTGAGCGCGACGGTCAGCGTCACCTGATCGGGTGCTTGCCAGCTTTCATCCAAGATCGAAGTGCCGAAGCGCGCCCGTAAAACATCGACATATTTCTGACCAACTTTAGGTTTCGCATCAAGCCCGATCGTCATATTAGGCTCCATGTCTTGCCAAATGTTTTTTTACGGCCCTAAACGCATCATGGGCAACAAGATGCCACTCAGATTCGCCAACGCAGCTGACTGACTGGGAGTTCCAGTCAACAGCAAGCCGCTCGCTCCATTCAATAACGTCAGCAATTGCGACGGAATATATAACCCCAGTACAATGATCAGCACGACGAAGATCGCGCCGGGGATCACCGTCAACCAATTTGCTTCGCCCTTGCCCATGCCCTCCGGTTTTTCACCAAAGAGCGTAGAGGCAATCACCCGGAAGAAAGTCGCAAAGATGACGAGTAGCAATAATAAGCATAAAATCATCAGCCACAGGTGGCCGGTTCCCAAGCCAGCTGTGATGATAAAAAATTTACTCACAAAGATATTGAAAGGTGGAATGCCCACCAGCGCGAACGCGCCAACGATCAGCAGGCCGCCCGTGAACGGTATCGACTGCAACAGTCCTTTGATCTGATCCAGATTGCGGGAGCGATACTTGATGAGGATGTTGCCCGTCGTGCAGAACATGAGCGCCTTGACCAAACTGTGATTGATGGCCTGCAACAGTCCAGCGAAAATCCCGATCGGCCCACCCAACCCGAAAGCGAGCATGATCAGACCGATATTTTCCATGCTGGAATAAGCCAACAAACGTTTGATGTCGCGCTGAACATACATGAAGAAAGCGGCGGCCGCAATGGATAACGTGCCAAAGATAAGGAAGAGCGTCTGCGCAAAATCTGGACCGAGCACCAGATTAGAAATAGTTGCAAAGCGAAAGACGACTAGCAGAGCGCAATTGAGCAGCACCGCTGAGAGCATGGCACTGATCGGGCTGGGGGCTTCGCTATGGGCATCGGGCAGCCACGTGTGCATGGGGAATAGTCCAGCCTTCGTTCCGAATCCAACCAGCACAAAGATGAAG
>JBGQGR010000039.1:0-10804 GCA_041497495.1 Anaerolineae bacterium
ACGGTGGACGCGGCTATGTTGATCTGCATCAAGCCCCCTGCGCGGGAAATTTGTTGTTGGATGCTTTAGTGTTTCAAGCTTGTCTCGATGCGAAAGTAGACAAAGTTGTGTTCGCCTCTTCGGGTTGTGTTTACCCCAATTATTTGCAAGGCAATTCGAACGAGCTGCTGTATCTGACCAAAGACCTGGTCAAGCCGCCGTATGATGCGGACAACATGTATGGCTGGGCAAAGTTAATGGGTGAGCTCACGCTGCAAGCTAATGCCCGGGAATATGGCTTGAAGTCGGCCACCTGCCGTTACTTTAGGGTCTATGGCGAGCGCGGGCTGGAGAATCACGCGGTCATCGCCATTATTGCCCGCGCGTTTGTGAGACAAGAGCCGTTTGAAGTGTGGGGCACGGGCGAGCAGATCCGCAACTGGATGTATGTGGGCGACATTGTGCGTGGCACGCTGCTCGCCGCCGAAAAGATCGAGGACGGCACGCCGATCGATCTCGGCACGATGGAGCGCACCCGCGTGATCGATGCCGTGCATGACGTATTGCGCTATACCCGCCAGACGGCCCAGATCCAGCTGTGTCCTGCGATGCCTAGCGGCCCGATCAATCGTGTGGCCGATAACAATCGGGCTAAGGAATTGCTTGGCTGGGAACCGCAGCTGAAATTCATCGACGGTCTGCATCGAACTATTGACTGGTACTTTGCCACGCGCGATCGTGATCACGTTCGATCGAGTTTACCGCGGCTGCTGGCCGGCCGACAGGCCGATCTGGCCGCAACGCCGGGTGAATGATGCTGACTATTTTTACCACTCCCCAAGCCTTCCGCGGTGAGTTTAATCTCATTCAGCGTAACGCGATCCAGAGTTGGCTGCGGTTGACCCCGGCTTGTGAGATTATCCTGATCGGTGATGATGCGGGTGTGGCCGAGGCGGCACAAGAATTTGGGGTGCGGCATGTCGCGCAGATACAGCGCAATGAATATGGCACTCCCTTTCTAAACTCGATCTTCGCCGCTGCCGAACAGCTTGCGTCGCATGATTTGCTGTGCTACATTAATGCGGACATCATCCTTACGTCTGACTTTGCGCGCGCGGTCCAGCGGGTACACAGCCTCGATCATTTCCTAATGACCGGCCAGCGCTGGGATCTGGACGTTGCTGAAGCGATCGACTTCAGTCAACCGGATTGGGCTGCCCACTGGCGAACAGCCGCGGTCGAAAGGGGCAGCTTGCATTATTGGTGGGCTGCTGATTATTTTGTCTATCGTCGCGGATTATTTGCGGATATGCCGCCCTATTATCTCGGACGCATGCGCACGGATAACTGGTTCATTTACAATGCGCGTCAACGGGCTGCCTCGGTGATTGATGCCACAGCCTGCGTGGTAGACATTCATCAGAATCACAGCTATCGCCATATCCGCTCTCAGGCCGGCGGTCTGCGCAAAGGGTTGGAAGAACGGCATAATCTAGGCCTGGCTGCCGAGATGCCGCACGTGTATACCCTGTTGGATGCGACCCATTATTTACCTCCCGGCGATCAGCAGATCGATCTCGTGCCGGTTGCCGCGCCGGACGGTCTGGTTACGGGCGATCAGTATCGGGCCAACATCGATCGAGTCTTCGGTCATCCCGCGGCGCGCTCGAACGCGATTTATCGGCAAATGATCGCCACTTCATACTGGACTGAATTGTCTAGCCAGTCGCTGTCCATTTCATTTGCCGAATATCGACAGATCATCGAACACTTGCTGGGCAGCACTGCCCCGATCGAGCCTGCGCGCCGTTTGTTAATCGGCGTAGCGTATTGGCGTGAAGCAGAAGTAAATTGGCGGGAGCAGCGGCGGCCAGTCGCCGCATTGTTGAATATTATCCGTGCGCATCAGCTGGATGCCCGCAGCTATTCCGGATTAAGGGTCTTCAAGTTAATACGTCAATTTGTGCGGCAGGCATTTTCGCATTGATGTGCGATCAGCGGCAGCCCGATATATTGTTACTCTGTTGGTCTGGAGAGTAGCCGCCCGGTTTTACTTATTTCGCTCTTCGCTGTTTTCTTTTTCCCGATCGATCTCCTGCGCTCGACGATTTAACACGCTCCGCTTGAATCTTATTCTCTCGAAGCGAATATTTAGCGTATGAGCGTATGACATTTAGTACTGTCTGCCTTACATCAATTGGACTAACATGAGAACTTAAGCATCTATCCTCATGGAAGGAGATCGATATGGCGCTAGACAAACAGAACCTCTATCGTTTACCGTGGTCCAAGAATGACAACCCGATCGGCTGGCTGGAGGTGACCGATATCTGCAACCTGAAATGTCTGGGCTGCTATCGGCAAAAAATCTCCGGCGACAAAACGCTCGATCAGATCAAAGAGGAAATCCTCTTCCTCAAACGCTGGCGCAAGGTCGATAACATCTCGATCGCGGGCGGCGAGCCGTTGATGCATCCGCAGATCATGGACGTGATCAGTTTCATCAAGCAGCAGGACATCAAGCCGATCATGCTGACGAACGCGCTGAAACTAGATCGGCCCACGCTGGTCGAATTGAAGAAAGCTGGGCTGGCGGGTTTCACCATTCACATCGACAGCAATCAAGGCCGCCCGCAGTGGCGCGACAAGACCGAGGTGGAAACCAACGATCTGCGCCAACACTATGCGGATATGATCCACGATGTCGGCGGGCTGTACCTGGTATTCAATAGCACCGTGTATCCCTCGACCGAAAAGTATATTCCAGAGATGGTGCAGTGGGCCCAGCGCAACATCGATCGGGTGAACGGCATGGTCTTCATCTGCTTTCGCACTGCGCCGCTGGAAGAAGAGATCACCTATCAAGTCGGCGACGAAATGATCGATGCGCGGCATTTGAGTTACGCCAGCGAGACGCCCGCCGAGCGTGACATCACGTCGTATGAAGTTCATGATCTGATCAAAGAAAACATTCCCAACTTTGACGCGGCGGGTTATCTGGGCGGCACGTGGAAGATCGATTCGATCAAATGGTTGGCTGGCGCGATGATCGGCAATAAGCATCGCATGTATGGCTCAATCGGCGCGAAGACGATGGAATTGGCGCAGACCGGCCATCATTTATTCAAGGGGCGTTACCTCGCGTACTTGAGCGATGGGAAAGTCGGCGGCAAAATTTTCTGGCTGTCCGCGTTCGATCGAAAAGTGCGTGCGGCCTACAAACGTTTCTGGGGCGATGCGCTGCGCCATCCCACGCGCTTATTTAATCCGATCTACATTCAGACCATCGGCGTGATTCAAGCGCCGGACATCATGGCGGATGGCACGGCTGACATGTGCGACAGCTGCCCCGATATGACGTACTGGAATGGCGAACTCGTCAACTCCTGCCGCATGGATGAGTATCGCTTGTTCGGCGGCTTCGTGACGGTCGTCAATCACGAAGAAGTAGCACAAGTGCGATAGAGATTCGTATCATTGCTCAAACCGGAGCATCTGAACATGAAATGAAACGAGGCGACTCAATGAGTCGCCTCGTTTCATTTAGCGCGTCACTGCGAGGAGCGCTTTATGCGACGAAGCAGTCTCTAGCTCGACCGAAGGTGAGATTGCTTCGCTGCGCTCGCAATGATGGAATTAACTCACGCCGTCGCCTGTTTCTCAAACTCGATCGGCATGCAGCACAGCACCAAATCTTTCGCGGCCTTCACTTCGTCCAGCCGCTTGACGGGCGCGTTGTGCGGCGCTTCGTGCAGTAGTTCCGGATGATTCACCGCTTCATCGGCGATCTTGCGCATTGCATCGATGAACGTATCAAGCGTTTCCTTACTCTCGGTTTCGGTCGGCTCGATCATCAACGCTTCCGGCACGATCAGCGGGAAATAGTTGGTCGGCGGGTGGAAGTTGTAATCCATCAGCCGCTTGCTCACATCGAGCGCGCGCACATCGCTGCCGGCGAACTTGCCCTGGCAGACGAACTCGTGCATGTTGATGCGATCGTACGGCACCGGGAATTTATCGCGCAGCTTCACGCGAATGTAATTGGCATTCAACACCGCGTGTTCGGTATTCGCCAACAAACCTTCTGCACCATGCACGCGGATGTAAGTGTAGGCGCGGATGAACATGCCGAAGTTGCCGTTAAAGGCCTTCAGCCGTCCGATCGATTTCTTCGGCTGCCTGTAAACATACAGCGGCGTGTCATCGCCATCATCCGGATACTCGACATCGACGACCGGGCCGGGTAAGAAGTCTACCAACTTTTCCGTCACTCCAACTGGACCTGAGCCCGGGCCGCCGCCGCCATGCGGGGTGGAAAAAGTTTTGTGCAAGTTGTAGTGCATCACATCGAAGCCGAGATCGCCCGGCCGGACGACGCCGACCAGCGCATTCATGTTTGCGCCATCGCCATACATCAAGCCGCCGCAGGCATGCACTAACTTCACTACTTCTTCGAGATGCTCTTCGAACAAACCGAGCGTATTCGGATTCGTCAGCATCAAGCCGACGACCGTGTCATCGCAGGCCGCGCGCAGCGCTTCCAGATCGATGTTGCCGCGCGAATCTGATGGCAGCTGTTTAACCGTGAAGCCGCTCATCGCGCTCGAGGCTGGATTCGTGCCGTGCGCCGAATCGGGAATTAAGATCACGCTGCGTTTCGTATCGCCTCGATCGAGGTGATACTTGCGCATGATCAAGATGCCGGTGAACTCGCCGTGCGCGCCTGCCGCCGGTTGCAAGGACACCGCCGCAAAGCCGCCGATGTCTTTGAGCCATTCCTGCAAGTGCCACATCACAGCCAAATTTCCCTGCACCGTCTGCGGATCTTGCAGCGGATGCGTGAAGGCGAAGCCATTCAAGCGCGCCACGTCTTCATTGATCTTCGGGTTGAACTTCATCGTGCAGGAGCCCAGCGGATAGAAGCCGCCGTCGATGTTGTAGTTCATTTGCGACAGGTGCATATAGTGCCGCACCACATCGAGTTGCGAAAGTTCCGGCAGGCCGAGATTCGATCGCAGCATATCCTTCGGCAATTCGGTTTCGGGCACATCGGACGCGGGCATTTCGACGCCGCAGCGGCCGGGTGAACTAATTTCGTAAATAAGAGGTTCGCTCATGGTTATTGCTCCATCACTTGCTTGAGACCTTCGACCAGATCGTCGATCTCTTGCTGGGTGTTCGTTTCGGTCACGGCGATCAGCACGTGATTCTTCAAGTGCGGATAGTCTTGGCCCAGATCGTAGCCGCCAAGGATGTCGAATTCTTCCAACAGGAATTCGTTCACTTCGCTGACCGGCTTGGGCAGCTTCACTACGAACTCTTTGAAGAACGGCTTGTCAGTGATGACTTTGTAGCCTTTGAGTTTGCCGATCGCTTTGGCGGCGTAATGACTCTTGTGCCAGCACAAGCGCGCCACTTGTTCGAGGCCGCACTTGCCGAGTGTCGCCATATAAACTGCGGCAGCTAACATGTACAAGCCTTGATTCGTGCAGATATTCGAAGTGGCTTTCTCGCGGCGGATGTGCTGCTCGCGTGTCGATAAGGTCAGCACGTAACCGCGCGTGCCGTCACTATCGACCGTTTCGCCGACCAGGCGGCCCGCCATCTTGCGCACATAGGCGTTCTTCGTCGCGAAGATGCCGAGATACGGTCCGCCATACGACAGCGGGATGCCCAGCGATTGTCCTTCCGCGCAGACGATATCCGCGCCGTATTCGCCGGGCGGCATGAACAGCCCCAGCGCGATCGGGTCAGTGACCACAATCAATAATGCGCCGACCGCATGGACTTTATCGGCGAGGCCTTTGACATCTTCGAGCTGGCCGAGGAAGTTCGGGCTCTGAATCACCAGTGCCGCCGTCTCTTGATCGAGCAGCTTGATCAGATCGGGCAAATCACTTTTCAAATTGTCGTCGCCCACGATCGATATGTCCATGCCCTGCGTGTAAGTACGTACCACCGATCGATATTGGGGATGCACCAGCGGCGACATCACAATTTTCGTGCGATTGCCCTTGGTCGCATTCATCGACATCAATACGCCTTCGGCGAGTGAAGTCGCGCCGTCGTAATGGCTGGCGTTGCTGACGTCCATGCCGGTGAGCTGGCAGATCATGCTTTGATATTCGAACATCGCCTGCAAAGTGCCCTGGCTTACTTCGGGTTGATAGGGCGTGTAAGCGGTGTAGAACTCACCGCGCCGCAGCACGTAATCGACCGTGTGCGGACTGTAGTGATTGTATGCGCCCGCGCCGAGGAAGCACGCGTAGTGATTCATATCGGCATTGGCTTCGGACAAACCTTGCATCTCCCACCACGTTTCCATTTCGGATAACGCCGCAGGGACAGATAACTTCGGATATTTGTGTTGAGCCGGAACATCGGGAAATAAATCTTTGAGCGATTTGACGCCGATCGCTTTCAACATCTCTGCGCGATTGGCGTCGGTGTGAGGAATGTAGGTCATTGATTTTGCCTTTCTGTGATTAGTGAATAGCAATGAGTAAGAGTGGACTCAATACTAATCACTAACTAACCACGCTCTTCGCAATACTTCTGATACGCTGCCGCATCCATCAAGCCGCTGAGTTCGGCGGGATTGGCGACGGTGCACTTCACGATCCAGCCTTTGCCAAACGGATCGCTGTTGACCACTTCGGGCGTGTCGGCCAGTGAATCATTCACCGCGCTGATCTTGCCGCTGACGGGCAGATTCAAATCGGACGCAGCCTTCACCGATTCGATCGAGCCGAAGGCGGTCGCCTGCTTGAACTCCGCGCCGACCTCGGGCAGTTCCACGTAGACGATATCGCTCAGATGATTCTGAGCATAATCGGTCAGGCCGATTTCCGCTTCATTGCCCTTGACGCGGATCCACTCATCGGTTTTGGTGTACTTCACATCTGTTGGGAAATTCATCGTTCGCTCCTCGTTGAAAATTCAATATGGGTTTTGATAATATAGTGAATCAACGTCATTGCGACCCTGTACAAATCAGACAGGGCAGGTGAGTGCTTTGCACGACGAAGCAATCTCTTCCTATTATTGCTGGGATTGCTTCGCTCCGCTCGCAATGACGGAGAAAAACAAACAGGGCACACACATTTGGCTGTGTGCGCCCTGTCGCAGTTCCTTCAGGGTTGATGACTGGCAGGATTTGTTGACCTGAGAGTTTCGTCGCCCGACCAGCCGTCGATCGACTTGCCCCTTCGGTGCCGGGCCGCTGCCCGGACTCTCACCTGCCGCCAATCAATTTACAAGATAGATTGTAGCCTTATGGCGGATTGATGTCAAACGCCATTCGTCATGTAAGGCCAGATGACATCTTGCATATCGAGTTTAAGCGAATTCACTTAAAACGGCAACCGGCAAATCTGGCACGCGTTCGCAGTTTGGCCGGTGATCAATTTGGGTGAATTGACTCCAATCCTTCCGCCCGGCAGAACGGTAGTCTCGATCATCTCGATGACTTTCAACATATTTCGTCTCATCAATGAGATTATACACTGATCATCTATTTTGTTTGAAGCCTACAGGTGTTATTATCACTGCCAATAACCCAGCGCTAAGAGGCAGGAACTTTTAAATGCGATCGAACGTTGACTAAATAGTCCAGCCAACCCGCGAGAGTCCTGTTGCAAAAAACGTCAAACGTGATTAGATGGCCCGTCGAAGGGGAGCCTACCAACCTACACAAATCCTCAATCACAAGGGAGCAATGACGAATGAATATCAAACTGTTTCGCTCAATTCGATCGATCTCGATCAGCCTGTTCATCATCGGACTGGCGGCCTGCACCGGCACTGCCACGCCGAAGCCAATTTCGACCTCTTCGCTGGCGCCGACATCAACATCGATCTCGCCGACAGCTGCAACTGTGCCGACTTCAACATCGATCTCGCCGACAGCTGCGACTGTGCCCACTGCCGCATCAACAGCAGCGCCGATCGTTTTGTCCACGTCCGATGCTTCCGGCGGAACGGAAGCGCTGTACCTCGACGATCGCAGCGACGCAGCCGCGGTGATCCGATCGTTGTTCAATGCGATCGATCGCCGGGAATACGTGCGCGCCTACTCTTATTGGGAAGATACGCCGCAGCGCTTGGGCTTCGATCAATTTCAAAGCGGTTATCAAAACACTGCTGCGGTGCAAGTCACGATTGGAACAGTCGGCGGCGACTCCGGCGCGGGACAGTTTCACTCAACAGTGCCCGTTAGCCTGCTGTCGAAAATGATCGGCGGCGCTGAGCAAACCTACGCCGGATGCTATCTGCTGCATCTTTCGCAGCCGGGGATTCAGGGCACCTTGCCCTTTCAAGCGCTGGGCATTCAATCGGATGACATCCAACCCGTCACGGGCAGTCCCAACACCAACGATCTCTTAGCGCACGCTTGCGATCAACTTGCGCCGGGCACTCCGCCGCTTCCAGCGACGCCGACGTACGCGCCGGACGATGTTAGCTCATTGCGCTATCTTGACGATCGCAGCGACGCAGCGGAGCTGCTCCGATCATTCTTCAACGCGATCAATCGACATGAATACGTGCGCGCGTATTCCGATTGGGATAACACATCCAGCCTGCCCGGCCTCGATCAATTTCAAGTCGGCTACTCCAACACCCAATCGATCGACTTGACGATCGGATCGGTAACTTCTGAAGGAACCGCCGGTTCGATCTATTATCGAGTCCCGGCCGGTTTGATCGCCCACACCACGGATGGTGGGACGCAGACCTACATTGGCTGTTACATCTTGCGGCAGCCAGAGCCGGGCATCCAAACCGAGCCGCCTTTCACACCGATCGGCATCGATTCGGCGAACGTTCTACAAGTATCCAACGCTGCCGATGTGACTGCGCTGCTGACTCAAGCTTGCACTGGGTAAGAGCTATAACCCGATCGATCGAGCTGGCTCGATCGAATACGTTTATAAACGTCGCGCCCGATCGGCATGAATGCCGATCGGGCGCGATCTCATTAACCTGCCTGCTCATTCAATCGATATACACTCGCGGCACGCGTGCCATCACCATCGATGTGACTTCATAGTTATTGGTGTCAAGTTGCCTTGCTACATCTTCGGCGCGAATTCGATCATCGCCCTGTGAACCGACGAGCACGACTTCATCGCCTTGCTTTACGTCGTCGATATGCGATACGTTGATCATCGATTGATCCATGCACACTCGACCGACGATCTTGGCTCGACGGCCATGCACCAGCACTTCGCCCCAGTTGTTCGGCTTGCGGCGGAAACCGTCGGCATACCCGATCGGCAGGACGGCGATCCGCTCGTGACCTTGCGTGATGTACATGCCGCCATACGACACGCGCGATCCGGGCGGCAGCGTTTTCACCGAGGCGATCATCGTCTTCAATGTCATGACCGGCTTGAAATCGCTCGGGCAGGGGACATCATCACTCGGATCGAGCCCATGTTGGATGATGCCAGGCCGCACCATATCGAAGTGCGCTTCGGGGTAACGCAAAATGCCCGGCGAGTTGCACGCATGCTTGATCGGAATATCGATCCCGCGCGCTTCGACTTGTTCGATCACGCGTTTGAACTTTTCAATTTGTTCCAACGTATAAGATCGATCAGCCTCATCGGCTTTGGCGAAGTGCGTGAACACACCATCGATCTCAAGGCCTGCCATCGATTTGATTTGCGCAATAGTATCCGGCGCTTCATCCGGCAGGAAACCCAATCGGCCCATGCCGGTATCCACTTTGACATGCACATGCGCGACCTTGCCGATCGACTGCGCCGTTCGGGCGAACGCCGCCGCCGTATCGAGATCGAACACGGCGCAGATGATGTCATTCTTGATTGCCGACTCCGCCAGCCAATCCGGTGTCCAGCCCAGGACCATCAAAGGAATATTAGTAAAAGCATCCTGAGCGGAATCGACATGCGCGGAGCGCAATGGCGATACAGTCGAAGGAGCGTTGCTTGGCATCGCGTCCTTCGACTTCCACTTCGACGCGCTTTGCGCGCTCAGAGTCCGCTCAGGATGCTGATCATTCTTCAACATCAACGCTTCCGACAACGTCGCAAACCCCAACGCCCATGCGCCCGCCTCGATCGCAGTCTGGGCGATGGCGCGCATCCCGTGACCATATGCCTCAGCCTTGACCATCGACAGCACCTTCACCTGCGGCCCGACGATCTCGCAAATGCGTTCGATGTTATGCCGCGCGGCGGCCAGATCGATTTCAGCGTAAGTAGGACGAGATAAATTCATTTCTGATTTTCGGGCTGGGCTGTCGGTTTATTTCAGAGTGCGTTGAACAAACTGCATAAACTCTCGAAAGCCTTGTTCAAGATCAGCTGCGAATGGAGCAGCGATCACTTGAGATTGATCGCCGTTGTGGAAATGAAAGGGAAAAGTGGTTACACGTGACCAATCAGTGTCGGGGAAATTATCGTAGCGGTAAATTCGTCCGTCGATGTGCTGACGTTCCCAATGAAAGCCGAATCGATCAGGTAATTTGTGTGAAGCCCACACATCAATGTAGCTAGTATCGCTTAGGAGTACACGCAATTTCGCGCCGATGAGATCCGTCTGGATCACAATCGACGCGAACTCAACTTCCGCGATGCGGCGCAGCGCTTCGAGCGGAATCAACCGATCTCCTTCAGCAGCTCCTGAACTGCATCGCGTTCGGCTTCGAGATGATCGAACTCAAAGTAATCCTCGAAGGCATTCGACTCGTGAACCTTGCCAGATTGAACGAGTGCGTCTAACTCGGTCACCGTCTGCACGTTGTACTTGCCCGCGAGTTCCAGTAGTTGTGACTCGATCAGCCGCAAGCGATGACTGA
>JBGQGR010000040.1:0-10722 GCA_041497495.1 Anaerolineae bacterium
CCCGGCGGTGTCATTGAAGCGGAAACGGGCGGCGCCTCATTCGCGGGCGGAGTGGGTGGGGAGTCTGCCATGATTCTCCTTATGCTTATTGTGCTGTTTTGCGAACGTCATTGCGAGAAGCGTAGCGACGAAGCAATCTCAGGTTCGATCGGGAGATTGCTTCGCTTCGCTCGCAATGACGGTTATGCTATTGAGTTTGTGTCTGATCCCTGCTTAACCGATCATTGATTCACTAAATCGGTCTTCGCGGGTTGCAAGCCGATGTGCATCGATCCGTGCTGCAGGCCATTGTTCGGCGCTTGCGAATCGATCGACAGCCATTTGAACGCGCTCAAGTAATTGCAGCCGGTGCAATTCGATCCGCCGGACAGCGAGGCGATCCAATCCCAGATCGATTTGAGATTGAAGTAGCCGGTGCTCAGGCGATCGGGCGAGAGGACAGCCGTGGCTTCTTTGAAAGTCGGATCGGCGGATAGTGGCGATTGGCTCGCTGCGCCGATCGCGTCGAGCGTGTCCGGTGTCGAGCCGATCACTAAGCGGTTGTTCACTACGCCGTAAGTCAGCAGGATACTGTTCTGCTTATCGAGCAGGGCCGTATAAGGCGCACGATTCATCGGCTGCAGCTGCACGCCGCTCTGATCGGATGAAGCGATCAATGCGCCGAAGATTTTATCGAGACTGCTCGCTGTGCGCAGCGCATCGGCTGAATCGACCAGCGCGGCCAGATCGAACGGGAAGTTGAAACCGTAAAAATCGTTCGGCTTGGACGCGTCCGTCTTGGTCTTCGTCATCAGCACCAGGGCCATATCGCCGTTGAGCAGATCAAGCAGATCGGATTTGAGATCAACCCCCGCTGCTTTTTGGAATTCATCGATCTTCTGCATAATGTCGGCGCTGTTCACATTCGGATTCGCCGCTAAGACCGTCGACCAGTAGTTGGGATCGAGAAAAACTTTTAAGGCGCCGGCTGGCAGGTTGGCGTTTGCAGCAAAGACCGCCGAGGCCGGAATGCTGTCAAAGATCTGATTAGAAGCCGGAGTGAAATTGGTCGGATAGAGACTGCGCCATTCTGCCGGCAACTGACTTGGATCGAATTGCGCTGCTGCATCGAAGCGCAGTCCGGTTGATTCATAAGTCATGACCATACCAATACCGCCGAGGGTCTGCCCTAATTGACTCAAGCGCGTCATTTGCTCTTGCCGTCTCTGTTCAATCTGCTGAAGGCTTTGATCGGCCTGATTATCTAACCCGGCGGCCAGCGATGACTGTACGCTGAACGCGGCCATTTCACTTGAGAATTTTGCAAACGTTTGCAGGTACTGATTGAAATCCATGAAGAAGGCGAACACGTTCGAACCATTCAATGCACTCATCGTCGTCTTGAAGTTGCTGCTGGTCGACAGGTTCTGGCCATCCAGTGCAGCGTCGATCACTTTCTTCAAGTTGTCAGGACCTTGCGTCAAGACGATTACATCGTTGATGGTCGCAAAGGCTTGGCCGGTGCTGACACTGCTAAAAGATGATTCGGTTGTCTGGTAAACGATCGGGATGCCACGATAGGTATCCTCATGGGTGGTGTTGGTGTAATACGAACTCGACGCAGATTTGTCGATCTGCTGCCGATAATCAACCAGGAACTTGTCGGACTTTGAGCGATCGCGCGTCTGCACGGCGATGACAAAGAACGGAACGCGATAACGCGGGAAATTGGAACTGCTCGATGTCGAGGTGACCGGCTGATCGTATCCGCCCAGATCGATCAGGCCCACCGCTGCCCGATCGCCCAGCCACGGTTTAATGTCCGTGTCCCAATCGAAACCGGCATAGGTGACAGCGACCGCTAAACCACTTTCAATCTGCTTCGCCTCTTTCGATCCTTTCCACGCATTAGACACGACAGCGTAGTTGGGTTGCTGATCGGGATGAGTGGTGATCGACAGAAACAGCATGGTGTCGGCGGGCATGATCTGCGCCAGGGGATCGACGGTGGGCGAGGCAGCCCGATTGATGATCACGCCGACGGCAACCGCGATTACGCCCACGCCTAACACGATCGCGGCGATCTTGGCGATGGCGCCACGCGGGCCGGGCTTGGGCAGATGAACATCAAATACATTGGTTTCGGGTAGTGGGTCGTTCATGAGAGGCTCCTTGTTGAATTGCGTAGCGAAGATATGACGTATTATCAGATCGATCTTCAAAAATGATCAAGCACTCAAGTGCATATCTTTTGACGGCTGAAAGTCACCCTTCATCAGTAAAGAAATCGGACGGAGACACTTGCGCCGCACTGTCCGAAGGACGTTGCAGTGCAGGTGTTTCGCAGATGACGCAGATGAAAAATTAAATCCGCGCAATCCATGTTCATCCGTGTCCAAAAGATTCTTTTCGCATCAACAACGCGGGCAGCAACGCGATCGCGCATGCGGCCACGGCGAACAATACGAACGATTCATTGACGGCCTGGCTCGTCGCGCGGCGGAAAAATTCCAGAGTGTTGCCCGCGAATTGATTCGATCCGGCGGCGAACTGCGCGACTAAGTCCTGCACGCGCTGTGTACCCCACGTCAACGCGATCGATCCGCCGAGGCTCATGCCGACCAAGCGTAAGATGATCACCAAGGCCGAGGCCGAGCCGCGTTCTTCATCAGGCGCGTTGTTGACGACCGCCGTGGCGATCGGCGACAAGATCATGCCGAAGCCCAAACCGGCGATAATTAAACCCGGCGTCATTTCAAGATACGTAGTCGTTACTTGCCACTGGCTTGCGATCCAAAATCCGATCGCGGCGATTGCCAATCCGATCAACGTTGGCGCGCGATAACCGAATCGATTGACGATGCGGCCAATGAACAAGGACATGATCGCCATCGTCAAGGTCAAAGCGGACAAGACCCAGCCGGTGTACCATGCGCCGTCGCTGAGAATTTCGGCTACGCTTGCATTCGCGTTGCCTGATGCGACGACCGCATTAATGAATAACGGCACATCGCCCAAGGCGACGATCAACGCGAAGCCGATGCCGAGATTGACGAGCGCTGCGCCGGTAAAAGTCCGATTACGAAACAGACGCAGATCGAGTAAGGGTTGTTTCGATCGAAGTTCCCACGCGATGAAGGCAAGGAACAACACGATCGATCCGATCAGCAATGGAGTTTGGTAAGCCGCTGTGGTTGCTTCGACGAATTGCGAAGTCTGGGCCGATTCTGCTCCAGCACCTAACGCGATATTGAAAGCGGCCAACGCCGCGCCGATCAAGATAGCCCCGATTGAGTCCAGCTTGCCCGATGATTTTGGCTGCGGCACATTTTTTAGGACGCGTGCACATACGATGAAGGCGATGATCCCGATCGGGATATTGAACCAAAAAATGATCCGCCAATCGGTTAACAAGCGAATCATGATGCCGCCGTACAAATGCCCGACGACCCAGCCGGCCGTATCGACCGCAGCGATGAAGCCCAGAGGCGTCGCTCGCCGATCGGGTGTGAACAGATCGGCGACCAGCGCCATCGATACCGGCACCATCGCGCCGGCGCCCAGCGCTTGAATCACGCGCGCGATCACCAACCATTCGAGCGAGAAAGAGGGTTGAAGTCCGGGCGTGCGTGTTAAAGCCACTGCGAGTGATCCGAAAACGAAAATTCCTAAACATACCAAGTAAGCGGTTCGACGCCCATAGAGATCGCTCAGCCTTCCGGCGAAGGTCATGCTCACCGCGTACGCGGCGAGATACATCGTCACCACCCAACCGGCGAGCGCGAATTGCTGCGTGCTCAATTCAAAATCGACGACGACCTGCGGCAGAAACGCGGATGCGACGGTGAGATCCAGCGCGCCGATGAAGATTGCGACACAGACGAGGCCGATGATGCGGTTGGGTGAGCGAGTATTTGTTGAGTTCACTTGAATCCACTTAACCGCCAAGACGCTAAGTGCGCCAAGAAAGAATTGATTTTCTTTGCGTTCTTTGCGGCTTCGCGGTTAGATTTTATTTCCCGATCGTTGGAGCTGTAATGTTGACCTGTTTGCCGAACGAAGAAAACGACATCGACCAGACTGTCGGATTTTTGGGATCGCGGCCGCGATCAGTCAGGATCGCTTTGCGGGCGAGAAATGAGTTGCCTTCCACCCACAACTCCACATCGATCGATCCGGTGCTCAGCAAGCCGCCGCTCATGATTTGCACGCGCGATCCGTCGAGGCTGCCCTTGATGTGATACGTCGCGACGCCATCGATCGATTCAACGCCCAGCGATTGAGTGTTGTCCAAGCCGGCTTTCAATGTTTGCTCCAGGCCGTTCTGCGGATCGAACATGACGGCGGGATTGAAACCAAATTCCGGCGGCAGCACTTCCCATTGATGCGTCAAAACATCGGTGACATATTGATCGTTGCCCAAGGCGATCATGTCCATCTCGGCGGCGGCGATAGCGGCGATGACCTTGAGATGCACGCCCATTCGATCGGGCCGCGCGAAATCCCCTTCGACGCTGCGCAGACTTAACAGCGTCGCTTGATTGATCATGACCGACGAGCCGCTGAGATCGATCTTGAAATGCATCGAGGGAACTTGCAGCAGCGCTTGACCGGATCGAGTCACGATGTCATTCGGCGGTAGATCGGGCAGCGCGGGCGCACAAGCGGTTAAGATCAGCGCGGTTGCAATTGCCAAGATTCTGAGGCTTATTTTCATGTATACCTTATCGAGTATGATTAGTAAACAGTAATTAGTATTGCTGGAATACTACTCGCTAATTACCCATTACTTATCACGTATTGTATGCTACCCACGTACCAGTGTCAAACAAATGCAATGGGATATAATCAGGCTCATGCGGCGAATTCAAAAATCTTTCCTACGTTTGATCGCAGTCGTGGCTTTGGCCGCGATCGGCTTGTGGTCGATCCGCCCGGCCAGTGTCGGCAGTCAACCCCAACCGATCAGTCGTCCGAGTCCCACCGGTTTATCTGCGTCTACCTCCATTTCTATTACGCCTGCCATCGCGATCAAATTTCACCCGGCGTTGTTGAAGCAATTATTGAATGCCGAGAGCCAACCACCGGACACACAGTTTCGAATCATCATTAAGGTGCAGCCAGTTGTCAGTGTGAACGCAGCCGCGAGCCTGCCCGCCAGCGCGTCGATCGTGGATCGACGGCGAGCGATGGTCAACAATCTTCTATCGATCGCCGATCGATCGCAAGCCGGGGTGCGCGCGCTGCTCGCTCAGGCACAGCTAACCGATCGGGCGCACGCTGTCCGATCGTTGTGGATCAATAACAGCGTGGCCGCGCGCGTCGATCGATCGACCTTACTGGCGCTTGCCGCGCGGGACGATGTCACCCGAATCGATCTTGATCAATATCGAAAATGGATCGACGACGCACAAATTTCTAATGACCAAACTCCAACTTCCAATCCCCAATCTGTTGAATGGAACATCGCCAAAATTCGCGCCGATCAAGTCTGGGCGGCGTTAGGCATTAGCGGCACCGGCGTGGTCGCCGCCAATATGGACACTGGCGTTGATTGGCAGCATCCAGCGTTGTTATCAGCGTATCGCGGTTACAATCCAAAAGGTTTGTCGAATCATGTGTACAGTTGGTTCGATGCCACGCCCGATGGGACCCAATATCCTTATGATGGATATGGGCACGGAACACATACCATGGGCACGCTGGTCGGCAGCGGCGGCATCGGCGTTGCGCCCGGCGCAAAATGGATCGCGGCGCGTGTGCTGGACAATACCGGCAGCGGCTACGACAGTTGGATTCATGCTGGCTTTCAATGGATCATGGCGCCCGGCGGCGATCCGTCTCAAGCGCCGAATGTATTGAGCAATTCATGGGGCAACACCAACGGTTACGATCAAAGTTTCCGCGATGATGTTAAAGCGTTGAACGCCGCCGGTATTGCTACATTTTTTAGCAATGGCAACAGTGGGCCGGCCAATGGTTCAGTTGGATCACCCGCCTCATATCCCGAGGCGTTTGGAATTGGCGCGACCGATGTTGAAGATAACATCGCCGGTTTTTCGAGCCGCGGGCCGTCACCTTTCGGACAGATCAAACCCGATGTGTCTGCGCCGGGTGCCAACGTTCGATCGAGTTATCCGGGCGGCGTGTACCGCAACTTCAGCGGCACATCGATGGCCGCACCGCATGTGGCCGGTGTGGCCGCGTTGATGCTATCGGCCATGCCGAGTTTGACGTTCACGTCGACGCGGTACATTTTGACGAGCACGGCGATTCAGCCGATCACGTCAAGCGTTTATCCGAACAACGTTTATGGTTGGGGGCGCATTGATGCGTTGAATGCCGTTCTGGCGGTTGTGCATACCGGTCTCATTACCGGCAGTATCACGCGTAGTGATAATAGCGCACCGATTAGGATCGCGACGATTCACGCTCAATCGATTATCAATACCAGCAGTGAGGCTTCGACCGATGCGCTGGGCCGTTACGCTTTGAACTTATTGCCGTCCACTTATACGCTGACCACTTCAGCCTTTGGCTATGTGTCGCAAACGGTGAGTGGCGTGAATGTCATGACGAATGGGGTGACGCGCCTCGATTTCTCATTGACACCACAACCAACTGGTAGCGTGCACGGCCGCGTAACCGACCTCACTGGAACGCACTTACTGAGTGGAACGATCAATGTAGTGGGTGCGCCGATTGTGCTTAACGTATCGGGCACATACTCGATTGCACTGCCGGGCGGCGTCTATGTAGTTCGCGCGCAATCGGCGCTGCATCGCATTGTCACAGCGACAATCGCTCTGACGGCGGGTGAAACGATCACGCAAAATTTTTTCCTGCCGGATGCGCCGCGCATCTTGGTAGTGGACAGCGGCGCTTGGTATAACTCCAGTCAGGTTGATTACTATCGTCAAGCTTTAGATGATAACAATTATTCTTACAGCGTGTGGCCGATCCGCGATCCGAACAAGGATGTGCCGACGACTTCGACGCTGCGGCAATATCAAGCGGTGCTGTGGTCGTCGCCGCTGGACTCGCCGGGTTATATCGGCGCGTCCTACGCAGTCGGCGATTATTTGAAACAAGGCGGCAGCCTGTTGTTGAGCGGACAGGACGTCGGTTTTTGGGATGGCTATTGGATTTACTCGCCATATTTCCCGAGTCAATTGCTGGCACAATATGTTGCTGATAACAGCCCCGCTCGGCAATTGACCGGCCAACAATTATTTGCGGGTCAGGTTATCTCGATTAGCGGCGCAGGCGGTGCGGATAATCAACTGTATCCCGATGTCATCGCTTCGCTTGATCCACTGCTGACGCGCGATGCTTTCGATTATCTGCCCGATCAGTCCGGCGGCCAATCGATCGGTTTGTGCCAGCCCTATCACGCTGTGTATTTGTCGTATGGCTTTGAAGCGATTAACGATCGCAACGCGCGCGCTGAAGTTATGTCCCGCACACTGGCTTACTTCAATCGTCCGCGTGTGCGCTTTAACTACGCGCTCGATCAAATAGCGGATCCGGTAATTGGTTCGGCGGGCAGCGCGATCAGCGCTGCGATTGATCTGCACAATCTTGATGAAGTTGCACCGACGACGACTTTTAGTTTGAGTGTCAACAGCGCGTGGCCGGCGTCGATCACGCCGACACTGACAACGATCAACACTTGCCATCAGCGCGCGATCACCTTGACAGTCCATATTCCCATCACCGCTACAATCGATGCGCGGCAGAGGGTGACGATCACTGCCCGTCCGATCGTTTCACCTGCGCTGAGCGTTTCATCCACCTTGCTGGTCAAAGCGCCCGCGAGTGTGCTGCTGGTCGATGACGATCGCTGGATTCCGGTCGATCAGTCTTATCGCGACGCATTGAACGCCAATCACATCTCGTATGATTTCTGGCGCGTGCCGACCAGTTGGGCTGGTCTTGATCCGGCCGTTCCATCACTCAATCGATTAAGGTGGTATTCCGAAGTGATCTGGTTCACCGGTTATGATTGGTATCAAACGCTGACAAACTATAATGAACAACTGCTAGCGCAATATCTTGCGCAGGGTGGACGTTTGCTGTTGTCGTCGCAAAGCTTTCTGGATGAACATGGCCTGACAAATTTTGGCCGCAGTGCTTTGGGCATATTGGATTTCAATGACAATGTGTCCACGACAATTGCCAGTGGGCCACACGGCAGTTTATTCGACGGCTTGAACTTCAGGGCATTGAGTTTCCCTTATCAAAACTTCACGGTTGCGCTTGCGCCGCAGCCCGATGCAGCAGTAGCGCTGATCGGATCGCATGGCTGGCCGATCGCGCTGGCGCATCGATCGAAGCTTGGCAAGTCAGTGTTCATGGCCTTCGGTTTTGAAGACTTGCCGCTTTCAATGCAGGCTGAAGCGATGAATCGCAGCGTCGGTTATCTGTCGTGGCTGGGTAGTTCGATGGTGAAGTTCGATCGAGCGATGGCCGCACCGGGCGAGGTTGTCACGGCGACGATCGTTGCGATGAATGACATGCCGCTGGCCATCACGCAGGCTGCTTATACGATCACGCTGCCGGTCAGCGCAACATTGAAGAACGGCGCTCCCTTAACGTGGAAGGGCTCGCTGCTGCCGAATCAATCGATCACTGCCACGTTGGTCATGACGCTGGCTGCTGGACTGAGCGCAGGCGACGCGGTCACTCTGCCTGTCCAATTTATCGATCAAGATCACACGCTCCCATTTGTTAAAACTGCGCGGTTAACGATCCATCAGCCAGCCTTTGCGTTCGATCTTCAGCCGTCGAGCACATCGATTCGCTCACATGATCTCATGACGTGGATGTTGACGGCGCGCAATTTGGGCCTTGAGGCACCGGCGGCAATCATCACCGACCTACTGCCCTTCACTCAAACGATCGTCAGTGGATCATTGGCTTATGATTCAGGCGCGGCTTCTTACCTAAGCGGCACAATTCGCTGGAACGGATCGATATCCGCTGGCGAATCGATCACGTTGAGTTATCAAATGAGCGGGCCGCTAGTTTTTTCAAATCATGTTTACTATGCTAGCGCAGTCCTGTCGGATGGATCAGATGTGTGGCAAGCGGGCAATTGGCTTACCGTGCGGCCTTATCAAATTTACTTGCCGATTGTTCGTAAGTGATCAACTCGCGTCATTGTGAGCACCCGTTTTGAGCGTGAAGCAACCGCCTGATCGATACGGAGATTGCTTCGTTGCTGCGTTCACCCGCCCTGTCTGCTTAGTACAGGGTCGCAATGACGGTAACTTAACAACATGATTTCTTTTCTCGATCGCTTGTCTCAAAACAAACCGCTGCTACTGGACGGTGCAACCGGCACTGAATTGAATCGGCGGGGCGTTGATACTGGTTTGCCGCTGTGGTCGGCGCGCGCGCTGATTGAAAATCCCGCTGCAGTTCGATCGATCCACGCCGATTACATTGCCGCAGGCGCGGACATGCTCACGACGAATACGTTTCGCACACACCGCCGCACGCTCGACACTTGCCCCACTGCGTGGCGCAGTGCGGGTCGGGCGCGCGAACTGACCCAACTCGCCGTGCAGTTGGCGCGCGAAGCGATCATTAGATCTGGCCGATCGATCTTCATCGCCGGATCGATGTCGCCGCTGGAAGACTGTTATTCGCCGCAGCTGGTGCCGCCGGATGCAGAGCTGCGCGTTGAGCATCAAGAGATGGCGCGCGATCTGGCCGAGGCCGGGTGCGATGTGCTGTTGATCGAAACGATGAACACGATCCGCGAAGCTGTGATTGCAACCGAAGCGGCCCGCGTGACTGGTCTGCCGGTCTGCGTGAGTTTTGTCGTGGGGCCGGGCGGCCGTCCGCCAACTGATCCGAACGCGCTGCACAATCACAATAATGAAGCGATGACGCTGCTGAGCGGTGAATCGATCGAAGATGCGGTAAATGCAGTAAACCATTTCAATCCAAATGTGATCTTGATCAACTGCGTGCCGTTCAATGTGATCGATCGTGCGTTTGATCTCTTGGGCGCGGCCAGTGATCGCCCGATCGGTTTGTATGCGAACGTCGGTCATATGGATGCGGAGGTCGGTTGGGCGTTGACCGATGATGTTCGGCCGGAGGCGTATGCCCACCGCGCCCGCGAATGGATCGATCGCGGCGCGAAGATCGTGGGCGGCTGCTGCGGCACATCGCCGGATCACATTGCGGCGATCAAGAAGATAATCTAACCGGGAAGAGCGCGAAGAGAAATGAATTTAGCAGCCTGAGCGCGTCCTTCGACTTCGTTCTGCAATCTAGCGATTGCGAACTCTGCTCAGGATGCTTACACCTTTTTCTACGATCACCTCTCAACAAACTAGGCAGCATCCAGAGCGGAATGGCGAATCAGCATGATTCGCCATGAAGTTGAAGGACGCGGTTTTAAGGAAATATTTTTAAGAGGAGCAGAATGATTCGAGCATTGATTACTGATTTTGGCGGCGTGCTGGTGCGCACCCGCACCGATCGATCGCGGCGCGAGTTGGAACACAAGTTGGGACTGCCGCCGTATACCGTTGAGGATCGCGTCTTTAACAGCGAGCTATCGATCCGCGCCTCGCACGGCGAAATGACGGAAGACGCTTTCTGGGCTCAAGTGACCCGCGATTTTAATCTGGCGCGATATCATTTGACCGGCACTGAATTCCGCCATGAATTCTTTGTGGATGATTTTCTTGATGAAGAATTAGTTAAATTTATGCGCGGCCTGCG
>JBGQGR010000041.1:0-10638 GCA_041497495.1 Anaerolineae bacterium
AGATGGGTGAACGCGTAGATGTTATTGGCACTTCAAAAGGTCGCGGCTTTGCGGGCGTTGTCAAGCGCCACCATTTTAGAGGCGGCCCGCGCACCCACGGTCAATCCGACCGACTGCGCACCTCCGGCTCGATCGGTGCAGGCACATCGCCCGGCAAGATTCACAAAGGCAAGCGCATGGCCGGCCATATGGGCGTCGAGCGCGTGACCTCGCAGAATTTGCAGGTCGTGTTGATTGATGCGGATCGCAATCTATTGGGCGTGCGTGGCGCAGTACCGGGTGCCACGGGCGGTTTGGTCTTGGTGTGTGAGACGCGCAAGAAGTAGCGCAATTTGCCACCCTGTAAAAAGCACACAGGGCCATTGTCTTGCGAAATAGTTTGGAGTGCAGCGATGAAGATTCCGATGAAAAATATGGCCGGTGAAAACGTCGGCGAAGTCGAACTCAATTCCGTCATCTTTGAAGTGCCCGTCAATGTGCCATTGATGCATCAGGCTTTGACTCGCCAATTGGCGAATGCTCGACAGGGTAATGCCAAGACCAAGACGCGCAGCGAAGTGGCGGGCAGCACTCGCAAGATGTGGAAGCAAAAGGGCACTGGTCGTGCGCGCCAAGGCAGCCGCAAGGCTCCGCAGTGGCGAAAAGGCGGTATTGTCTTCGGCCCGATTCCGCGCAAGTACACGCAGCAGATGCCACTCAAGATGCGGCACGCCGCGTTGCGATCGGCCTTGAGTGTGAAAGCGGCTGATCAACACATCGTGGTGCTGGATAAATTGGAATTCGATTCGGCCAAGACAAAAGAAATGTCATCAGTGCTGAGTAACATTGAAGCAGGCCGCTCGACTTTGGTCGTGCTGCCTGAGCACAATGACAACGTCGAGCGATCAGTGCGCAACATCGCCGGTGTGAAATATTTGCGGGCGCAGTATTTGAATATTCGCGACTTGCTGGGCTGCGACACGCTCCTGCTGCCGCGCGGCGCCTTAGATGTCATTGAGAGTATGTTGGGATAAGAGGTGACGGATGGAACTCCATGTTTATGAAGTGCTGAAGCGCCCATTGCAAACTGAAAAGACGATGTATCTGAAAGAACTGCATCAGTATGCCTTCGAAGTGGACCTGCGCGCCAACAAAGAAGCGGTCAAGCAGGCCGTCGAAAAAATCTTCAAAGTCAATGTGGTCGCCGTGCACATTTTGAATCAACCGTCCAAGCGCCGACGCAATCCACGCAGCCGGGCCACCGGCAAGAAAGCGCAGCAGCGCGTTCGATTAGCCGGCTGGAAAAAAGCGATCGTGACCGTGCAGGCCGATCAGCAGATCGAACTATTTGAAGGTGTGTAGTCTGCCCGATCGATCTTTCTGGCGCAACGAAATGTCTGATCGATCCTAGGAGTTATTAGCGTGCCGATTAAAAAATACAAACCCACCTCACCTGGCCGCCGGGGTATGACCGGTGATTCATTTGAAGAAATCACTAAGAGCAATCCCGAGCGCTCGCTGCTGTCCGATAAGCGCAAGCATGGCGGACGAAATTCGACTGGGCGGATCACGGTTCGACATCAAGGCGGTGGTCACAAGCAGACCTATCGCCTGGTCGACTTCAAGCGCGATAAGCACAACATCCCGGCGAAGGTCGCCACGATCGAATACGATCCGAATCGGACGGCGCGTATTGCCTTGCTGACTTACGCGGATGGTGAGAAGCGTTACATTATTGCGCCAGTGGAACTTCACGTCGGCGATTCGGTGATGAGCGGCCCGAAAGCCGAAGTTCGACCGGGTAACTGCCTGCCATTAGCTAACATGCCGTTAGGCACGATGGTTCACAACGTCGAACTGCTGCCGGGCAAAGGTGCGCAGATGGCTCGCGCAGCAGGTGCCTCGGCCCAATTGTTGGCGAAGGAAGGCGATTATGCGACCCTGCGACTACCTTCAGGTGAAATGCGCAAGGTTCGACAAGAGTGCTTTGCGGTTGTAGGCCAGGTCAGTAATGTCGATCACAGCAACGTGAAACTTGGGAAAGCCGGTCGATCGCGGCATCGCGGCATTCGCCCGACGGTGCGCGGATCGGCGATGAGTCCCCGCGACCATCCGCATGGTGGCGGTGAAGGTCGCACCGGTGTGGGTATGCCGGGCCCGAAGAGTCCGTGGGGCAAGCCGACGCTGGGCTACAAGACGCGCCGCAACAAAGTTAGCAATTCGTTCATTGTGCGCCGACGCGGCAAGAAGCGCTAGGCCAGGCGGAGGTTGAGATGTCACGATCATTAAAGAAGGGGCCGTTTGTATCGGCCAAACTTTTAAAGAAAGTCGAAGCGATGAATCAAACCGGTGACAAGAAAGTCATCCGCACTTGGTCGCGCGCTTCAACCATCTTCCCGCAAATGGTCGGCCATACGCTGGCGGTTCATGATGGCCGGCGGCACGTGCCGATTTACATTACCGAGAATATGGTCGGTCATCGGCTCGGCGAGTTTGCCCCGACCCGCACGTTCCGCGGTCACACGATTCGAGAGAAAGAAGAAGCAGCGACGACCAAGGTCGAAGCCGCTCCAGCTGCGAAGTAGGAGAAACGCTCATGGCGGTTCAAACAGATGCTCATGCGGTCGCGCGCTTTGTTCAAGTGTCGCCCCGTAAAGTCCGATTAGTGATCAATCAAGTGCGTGGCCTGCAGGCTGACAAAGCCTTGGCCGTTCTGAAGTTCTTGCCCAACCACGCTGCCGAGCCGATCTTAAAGTTGATCGTTTCGGCGGTGGCGAATGCGGAAGAGAATTTGGGTTTGTCACGCACTGATTTATATATCAGTGAAATCAAGGCTGATGAAGGTCCGCGCCGGCAGTGGCGCCGCTTTGGAGCCCGCGGACGGTTCAAGCCGATCCTGCGCCGATCGTCGCATATCACGGTCGTATTGAGCGAACGAGTCAGCGCGTAGCGCGATTCGTGGGATTGACGAGGAGGACACGTGGGTCGTAAAGTTCATCCATACGGTTTTCGATTAGGCGTCATTCGAGATTGGAATGCGCGCTGGTTCGCCAAAAAGGGCAAGCAATATGCCCAGTTCTTGGTCGAAGATTACAGACTGCGCAATTACATTCGCAAAGAAACTGCTCAAGCGGGTGTCTCTAAGATCGCGATTGAGCGTTTCCCGAATCAGATTATTGTGACGGTGCACACCGCCAAACCGGGCGTGATCATCGGCCGCAAAGGCGCTATGGTCAAGCAGCTGCGCGAGAGCTTGGAAGCGAATACCGGTAAGAAAGTCAAACTGGAAATCGCCGAGATTGAGAAACCAGACCTCGAGGCATCCTTGGTGGCTGACAACATTGCCAATCAGCTAGAGCGCCGCATCAGCCACAGCCGCGCGATGAAGCGCGCCGTACAGCAAGCACTGCGCGTGGGGGCTGAAGGTATCAAGATTACTTGCGCCGGCCGATTAGCTGGATCGGAAATGGCCCGGCGCGAGACGGTGATGGAAGGCCGCGTGCCGCGCAGCACCCTACGAGCGGATATCGACTTTGCCCGAGCGGAAGCGCTGACCACCTATGGCCGCATCGGCGTCAAAGTGTGGATCTACAAGGGCGAGATTCTAACTGAAGCGAAAGAACAACCAACGGCACGCATTGCGCCCGTTGAAGAATAAGGTAGGGAGTGTGAAGCTATGTTGATGCCAAAGCGCGTGAAGTGGCGCAAACAACAACGCGGCCGCATGAAGGGTAAAGAGCTGCGCGGCGTTGAAGTGGTGTTTGGTGATTTAGGCCTGCAGGCTTTGGAGCCGTGCTGGATGACCCAGCGGCAGATCGAGGCGGCCCGCCGCGCGGTGGTGCATTTCGTCAAGCGCCGTGGCAAGATGTGGGTGCGTATTTTCCCGGATAAACCGGTGACTCAAAAAGCTGCCGAGACCCGCATGGGTAAAGGCAAGGGCGCGGTCGATCACTACGTGGCAGTCATCAAGCCGGGGCGCATCATTCTGGAAATCGGCGGGATCGACGATGCGACGGCACGCGAAGCGCTGCGCCTGGCGGCTTACAAGCTATCCATCAAGACACAGATCATCGGGCGCCGCGATCTGGCCTCGATGAGTGGAGAGTAAGCTCATGACGGTGACTGAACTACGCGCCCTGAACACACAAGAAATCCAGCATAAGCTGGCTGAGTCGCATCAAGAATTATTTAACCTGCGATTTCAATGGGCCTCCGGTCGGCTGGAAGATCACAATCGGATCACCATGCTCCGCCGTGATGTCGCTCGCATGCAGACGGTCTTGCGCGAGCGGGAAGTGGCCGCGCTGGCTCAAGGAGAATCGAAATGAATAAACAGCGCAAACGTCTCGTGGGTCATGTGACCAGTGACAAAATGCAGAAGACAGTCGTGGTCACCGTGGATCAACTAAAGCGGCATCGACTGTACAGTAAAGTCGTTCGCCGCTCACACAAGTACAAAGCTCACAATCCAGGTGATGTGGCCAAGGCGGGCGATCTCGTTCAGATTGTCGAAGCTCAGCCGCTTAGCCGTGAAAAGCGTTGGGCCGTCGAGAGGATACTCGAAAAGGCTAAGGCTTAACCATGATCCAACAAGAGACACGCTTGACGGTGGCGGATAACACCGGTGCCAAAGAATTATTGTGCATCCACGTTTTAGGTGGATCGACCCGCCACTATGGTTACGTGGGCGATGTCATTGTGTCCTCGGTCAAGAAAGCCGTGCCGAACAGCGCCGTGAAGAAGGGCGATGTGGTCAAGGCCGTCATTGTGCGCACGGCGAAAGAGTATATCCGATCGGATGGCAGCCACATCCGTTTTGATGATAACGCGGCCGTGCTGATCGAGGCCGAAACATTGAATCCCAGAGGGACTCGCATTTTTGGACCGGTCGCCCGCGAATTGCGGGATAAAGGCTTCATGAAGATCGTTTCATTAGCGCCCGAAACATTGTAAGACAAGTTTTGAACCCTGTGTGTTGGGTTCAGGGCAACTTGTCACACTTGGGCCAGAGGAGTATTGACGTGGCTAATATCAAAAAAGGCGACACCGTACAAGTCATCACCGGCGAAGCGGCAGGCGTGCGCGGCGTGGTCCATCGTATCGACGCCAAGAATGAGCGGGTGGTTGTCGCCGGCGCGAACTTGGTGAAGAAACATCAGAAGCCGACGGGCAACAAGCGCACGCAGGTGGGTATCATCGAATTCGAAGCGCCGATTCATTTATCGAACGTGATGATCGTTTGCCCGCATTGTAATGAGTTGACCCGCGTGAGTTATGAGATCGATCCGGACGGCCACAAGACGCGCGTTTGCAAAAACGGCGATCGACTCGATTCTTAGGAGCAGGACTGTGCCGAACATACAGCAGCGTTATAAAACTGAACTCGTTCCAACTCTGATGAAAGAGTTTAATTATACAAGCGTCATGCAGGTGCCGCGTTTGACGAAAGTCGTCGTCAACATTGGCGCTGGAGCGGCAATGGATAATCCCAAAATATTGGACGGCGCGGTCGCCGATTTGCTGCTCATCACGGGCCAGAAGCCGATTATCACCAAGGCGCGCACCTCTATCGCAACTTTCAAATTGCGCGAAGGCCGCCAAATTGGGGTGAAGGTTACCCTGCGCGGCGCCCGCATGTGGGCCTTCGTCGATCGGTTGTGCAACATTGCGCTGCCCCGTTTGCGCGACTTCCGAGGTATTTCGGCCGATGCCTTTGATGGCCGGGGCAACTACACTTTGGGTTTGCGCGAGCAGCTCGCCTTTCCTGAAATTCAATACGACAAGATCGATATGCTGCGCGGTATGGAAATTACGTTGGTAACCACCGCCGACACCGATGCGGAAGGTCGCCGCTTATTAGAACTCATCGGGATGCCTTTTGTTAGGAGCAATTAAGACATATGGCTAAAAAGTCAATGATCAATCGGGAACAGCATCGCAAGTATGCAGTCCGTGTCCGGCATCGTTGCAGCAAGTGCGGCCGTGGCCGCGGCTACATGCGCCGTTTCGATCTGTGCCGAATTTGCTTCCGCGAATTAGCACTGCAAGGCATGGTGCCGGGTGTCGTGAAGTCCAGCTGGTAGGAAATTAACCCGGGAGCGATCGAGTTACGCGTTAGTCATGAGCCGAATTCATGCTTGACCTGATCGAGCAACGGCCGATATCGAAAACACGCCGTTCTTAGCCGGACGTAGAGGAGCATGTGGAATGAGTATTTCAGACCCAATCGGTGATATGCTGACCCGTGTGCGGAATGCAACGATGGTGGGCCACAGTGTGGTGGCCATGCCCAGCAGCCGCATGAAGTTGGCTATCGCGCACATCTTAAAAGAAGAAGGCTTCATTCAAGATTTTGAAGCCGCTCTGGAACAAGGCCATGCCCAACCCACGCTGCGTGTCTGGTTGAAGTATGTTGGCGATCGGCGCCAGCGTGTTTCGGCTATTACCGGCGTCGAGCGGATAAGCCGGCCCGGCTGCCGCATCTATACGCATAAAGAAGATGTGCCGTGGGTCTTGTCGGGCATGGGTATCGCCATTCTTTCGACACCGAAAGGTGTGATTACCGGCCAGCAAGCGCGGCGCTTGGGCGTCGGCGGGGAAGTCCTGTGCAAGGTGTGGTAATCCGTCCCGCCTTGGCCGATAAGTTTGATCGGAGGAAGTAATGTCTCGTATTGGAAAGAAACCCGTGCCCGTCCCGGCGGGTGTTCAAGTCAAAATTGATGGATCGAATGTAACGATCAAAGGCCCGCGCGGTGAGCTAAGCCGATCGTTCCACCCGGCCATGAAGGTCGAGCAGCAGGGACCTGAGCTGCATGTTGTGCGGCCGGACGACCAGCGTCAGAATCGCGCGCTGCACGGTTTGACGCGTGCCTTGCTCAACAACATGGTCGAAGGTGTGACACACGGCTTCAAGAAAACGCTTATCATTGAAGGGGTCGGCTATCGTGCCGAGTTGGCTGGCAAAGCCTTGATGCTCTATCTTGGCTACTCGCATCCGATCTTGATCGAGCCGCCGGACGGCATCAAGTTCGAAGCAGACATCAAGGCCAAGACGGTGACGATCGATGGCAACGATCGCGAAATGGTCGGTGAAGTAGCGGCAGAGATTCGAGCCGCTCGACCGCCGGAGCCGTACAAGGGCAAAGGCATTCGCTATGTGGGTGAAGTCATTCGCCGCAAGGCGGGTAAGGCTGGCAAGGTCGGCGCGTAAAACTTAGTTCTTGGGGCTTCCAAAAAGTCGGCGAGACTTCGGAAGTCTGATGAGACGAGGATTGAATTATGGGCAAGTCACGCAGTGAACTTCGACAACGACGGCAGCGCCGCGTACGCGGCAAAGTCAGCGGCAGCGCGGCACGGCCGCGCTTGAGCGTGTATCGCAGTTTAATGAATATCTACGCTCAGTTGATCGACGACGATCACGGCCATACATTGACCTCCGCTTCCACGATCGATCCGGAAGTGGCCAAGCAGATCACTGGCTTGAACGGCGTGGCGAAAGCCAAGTTGGTTGGAAAAGTCTTAGCGGAACGCGCTAAGCAAGCAGGTATTGAAACAGTCGTATTCGATCGTGGCGGCTACCGCTATCACGGTCAAGTCAAAGCTTTAGCTGATGCTAGTCGCGAAGCCGGCTTGCAATTCTAGGAGCGATACATGGCGAAACGATCTGATAGACGAGAACGAAACGAAGAGCCACGCGAAGAACTGGACGAGCGAGTCGTCAACATTACGCGCGTCGCCAAAGTCATTAAAGGCGGCCGCCGCTTTGCCTTCCGTGTGGTGATCGTTGTCGGCGATAATCGCGGTAATGTCGGTGTCGGTGTTGGCAAAAGCCGGGGTGTGCCGGAAGCAATCCGCAAGGGAACGGAACGCGCACGGCGTGCCATGCATCCCGTTGCGTTAGCAGGCACGACTATTCCACACGCGATTACGAGTAAATTCGGCGGCTCAAAAGTTTTATTGAAACCCGCTTCGCCGGGCACCGGCGTCATTGCCGGCGGCGGAATTCGTGCCGTGCTGGAAGCGGCCGGTGTCCGTGATATTTTAACGAAGTCATTAGGCAGCAGCAATACGTTGAACATGATCCGCGCGACCATGCAGGGGCTTGAACAACTCAAGACTCCGGAGTTTGTCGCCAAATCGCGCGGCAAGAATGTCGAAGACATGCTGCCCTTCTGGAGACGGCGCAATGCCCAAAAAACCTAAACCTGCCAAATCGGCGAGTGCGCGTTTGCGCATCACCTTGATCAAGAGTCCGGTTGGAAATATGGAACGGCACAAGCGAACCGTACGCGCGCTCGGCTTACATCGCATGAGCGAAACAGTCGATCAGCCGGATACGCTCGTCACGCGCGGCATGATTGCCAAAGTGGCGCATCTGGTGATGGTTGAGGAAGTCAAATGAAACTGCATGAATTAAAACCCGCTGACGGATCGAAACATCGGGCCAAGCGCGTAGGCCGCGGTCTTGGTTCGGGTCATGGTACCTATGCAGGTCGTGGCAAGAAGGGCCAGCGCTCCCGATCGGGTGGCACTAAAGCCCCTTATCATCAAGGTGGCAACTTGCCATTAGTCCGCAAGCTGCCCTTCGTGCGCGGTGTCGGCTTTACCTCGCGCAACAAGATCGATTATGCGCCGGTGAATGTCGGACATCTGGCCGATTTCAAAGCGGGATCGGACGTGACGCCGATCGAATTGGTCGAGGCCGGTTTGGTTCGAACGGTGCGTTTGCGTGTGGTGATTTTAGGGCATGGCGAGGTTGCGGTTCCACTGAAAGTTAAGGCGCATCGGGTCTCGGCTTCGGCGCGCACCAAGATCGAGGCCGCGGGTGGCTCGATCGAGATTCTGCCGCTCGAATGATTCCAGTTCCCTTGCGGCTAAAATTTTGCTAGCAAGGTTGGAGATAGACTGATGATTCAGGCACTTCGTAACGCATTCGTATTACCGGACTTGCGGAAGAAAATTCTCTTCACGCTGTTCATCCTGCTGATCTATCGGCTGGCGTCGCATATCCCGGTGCCGGGCGTCGATCAAGCTGCCCTGAATACTTTATTCGCCGGCTCGACTGCGACCAGCCAACTGGCCAACATCATCAATTTGTTATCGGGCGGCTCAGTCTCAAACTTCTCCGTGCTCGCGATGGGAGTATATCCCTACGTCACAGCGCAGATTATCTTGCAGCTCTTAATCGGCGTCATTCCGGCTCTAGGGCGCATCATGAAGGAAGAAGGCTCAGCCGGCCGCAAGAAGATTGAAACTTACACCTATATTTTGACGGTGCCGATGGCGGCGTTATCGGCCATCGGGCAAATCCGGATTTTCGAATCGGGCGGCGCGCCCATCATCAAGAACTTTGGTGTGGACGGGCTGGCGACGTTGTCGATCATTGTGACGATGACGGCGGGTACCATGTTTGCCATTTGGTTGGGCGAGCTGATCACGGCGCAGGGCGTGGGTCAAGGCATCTCGATCATTATCTTCGGCGGCATCGTGTCGCGCTTACCACAGAACATCGGGCAGTTGTTAGCGGATCCGACGAGAGCAGCGGGCTCATTGATTGCCTTTGCCATCATTGTGGTATTGATCGTGCTGGTGATTGTCTTCATTCAGGAAGGCCAGCGGCGTATTCCGGTGCAGTATGGAAAACGCGTACGCGGACGACGCGTGTTCGGCGGCGGATCGACTCATATTCCGCTGAAAGTTAACATGGCTGGCATGATCCCGTTAATCTTCGCGCAGTCGATTCTGACTCTGCCCGCAATCTTGGCGCAGTTCTTAGCGAACTCGCCGGATAGGGTCATTGCCAATTTCTTTTTGGGCGTGCGGGACATCTTTTCCGGCGGACGGAATTCGGCTTCGTTCCTGTACTGGTTCTTCATGTTTTTCCTGGTCGTGGGCTTTACGTACTTCTACACCGATGTGATGGTGCAGCAGCAGAATTTGCCCGATACGCTGCAGAAACAGGGCGGTTACATCCCGGGCATCCGTCCGGGCGCGCGCACCGAGGAATACCTTAATGGTGTGACGCGACGCATCACGCTGGTGGGCGCATTGTTCTTAGGTGGAATTGCTATCCTGCCGTATTTGATTTCGCTCACCGGCTTGATCGAAAACGCGACGAACTTTTCAATTCTAAGTACAGGCTTGTTGATCGTCGTCGGGGTAGTGCTGGATACCATTCGCCAATTGGAGGCGCAATTGACGATGCGCCATTACGAGGGTTTTATCAAATAGATACTAGCGTCGTATGTTGGCGGGGGATGAAGGTCTGGTGGTAAATGGCAGACTATTATTTGCTCTTTGGCCCGCCCGGAGTTGGTAAAGGCACTCAAGCTGATCGCCTGGAGAAGACGTTGGATCTGGCCCACGTCGCCACCGGCGATCTGTTCCGCGAACATTTAAAGAAGAATACGCCTTTAGGCCGATTGGCGCGGAGTTATATCGATCACGGCGCGTTGGTGCCGGACGATGTGACCATCGGCATGGTCGCCGAGCGCATGACGGATCCCGACACGCAGAAAGGGATGCTGCTGGATGGCTTTCCGCGAACAGTCGCCCAAGCGGATGCGCTCAGCAAGATGTTGGCCGATCGGGGCCAGAAGATTCAGCGAGTGCTGTTTATCACAGCATCCAAAGAAGTGCTGATCGAGCGGTTGGGGCATC
>JBGQGR010000042.1:0-10619 GCA_041497495.1 Anaerolineae bacterium
CGCAAAAAACAGCCAAGCCAGCCGCTGATTCAACTCTCGCTCGATCAGAAGTTGGATATTTTCGGTGTGGTGTTGGTGGGTATCGGCGTCGTCACCGTTCTCAGCATGCTCTCCAAGACGCAAGGCAGCGTGACTGGCGAATGGATCAAGGGGCTGTATCTCGCATTCGGACTGGGCGTGTATGTGGTGCCGATCGCTTTTGTGCTGGTCGGTTTGTGGTTGCTGCTGCGATCGTTTGAGCGCACGCCGCGCTTGTCCGGTGAACAGATCGTCGGCGTGATCTTGTTCTTCACGCTGGCGCTGATCACGCTGGCTGAATTTGATCCGATCATGGGCGGCACACTCGGCGCCGGTTTGTTGAGATTGATCGATGGTGCGATCGGCTGGATCGGCACGATCGTTTTAGTGGTGGTCGGTTGGTTGATCTCGATCGTGCTGCTGTTCAATCTCGCGCCGAGCGAAATCGCCGCATGGTTTGCTCGAGTGCTCGGTCCGCTGCGCGGCTCGCGGTCTTCTACTTCCCCGATCGGCAATGCGCGCCCATCGGATATGGCGATCAACATCAACACCCGTCCGCAAAATGCTGCACCATCGAATGGCAATGGCAAAAAAGCCGCTGCTTCGTTCGAACCTGATTTTCAACAACTGGTGTCGAGCAAAGATCAATCGGCGGCACCGACATCCGATCGGATTTCCAATCTACCAATCGTTCAGCCGCGCCCTCGACCGGATGCGCCGCCGCCTGGCATGATCGGCGATCAAACGATGCCGCAGCCATTTTCAGCATTGAGCTCAGAGGCGTCGATGCCGAATCAGCCTGCCACCGGCCCGTTGTATGCGCACATCATCGGCGGTGAGCAAGCGTGGATATTGCCCAGCATAGCTGAAATATTTGAAGGCGGTGAGGAGGCGTCGATGAGTGAAGATGATCTGCGCGGCAAAGCGCGCATCATCGAAGACACGCTGCACTCATTTGGTGTGGAAGGCAAAGTCATTGAAGTCAATCGTGGCCCGACCGTCACTCAGTTCGGCGTCGAGCCGGGTTTTGTGCAGCGCGGCGGCAAAGAAACGAAAGTGAAAGTCAGCAAGATTAGCGCGCTGGCGGACGATTTGGCATTAGCTTTGGCAGCCAAAACAATCCGCATCGAAGCGCCTGTGCCGGGCAAGGGCATCGTCGGCATTGAAGTGCCCAACAACGAAGTCTCGACGGTGGCACTGCGGGATGTGATCGAAAGCGAATCCTTTCAAAAACTCAAATCGCATCTGCGGATTGCGTTGGGCCAGGATGTGTCCGGTCAAGCCATTTCCGCCGATCTGGCGAACATGCCGCACTTGTTGATCGCCGGCACGACTGGTTCCGGCAAGAGTGTGTGCGTGAATGCGATCATCTCTTGTTTGATGGCCTACAACACACCTGATGAATTGAAGTTCTTGATGGTCGATCCGAAGCGCGTGGAGTTGACGAACTACAACGGCGTGCCCCATTTGCTTGCGCCGGTCATCGTCGATCTGGAGCGCGTGGTGGGCGTGCTGCAATGGGTCACGCGTGAAATGGATGAGCGCTATCGCAAATTTGCCAAGAGCGGCGCGCGCAATATCGACGATTTCAATACCAAAGCGATCGAGACGAGCACCAAGAAGTTGCCCTACATCGTCGTCGTGATCGATGAGCTGGCCGACCTCATGATGCTCGCGCCGGATGAAACGGAAAAAACGATCTGCCGTTTGGCGCAGATGGCGCGCGCGACCGGCATCCATTTGATCATCGCGACACAGCGGCCCAGTGTCGATGTGGTCACCGGCTTGATCAAGGCCAACTTCCCGGCGCGCATTGCTTTCTCGGTTGCGTCGTCGGTCGATTCGCGGGTGATCTTGGATACGACCGGCGCTGAGCGCTTGCTCGGCCGCGGCGACATGTTGTATGTTGCGCCGGAGATCGGCGCGCCGCAGCGCCTGCAGGGCTGCTTCGTTGGCGATCGTGAAATTCATGCCCTCGTCCGTTATTGGAAAGGCATTCGCGGCGCGGTCGTGGAAGGCGAAGCGACGATTCCGAGTTTTGCCAATCAGCCGCAACACCCGATGCAGGCCACTCAGCCGCCGTTGTGGGAATCGATGCGCACTGAATTGGATGCGGCGCAGGCCAACGGTGAAGATGATTTGTTGCAGCGCGCGATCGATGTGGTGAAGTTGCAGCGCAAGGCCAGCATCTCTTTGCTGCAGCGCCAGCTGCGCATCGGGTATACACGCGCGGCGCGTATGATCGATCTGATGGAAGAGAAGGGCATCGTCGGACCACAGGCCGAAGGCAACCGTTGGCGCGAAGTAATGTTCGATTCGCCGCTGCTGGGTTCGTTGAGTGATGAAGATTGATCGGCCGAAGGTGCCGGACCGATCGGGTTGACGAAATTTCCGGCCATCTTCTTTATCGATCGAATTTGCCAGACGGATCGATCTGCACTATAATATCGACCAGGTTGTTTACTCCGCACCACTTTGCCAGAGTACGAGGTCCATCATTCTGGACTCATTGGCTGCACAATCATTCGTATTCGAAAAGGGGGTGTTGATCTCCAGTTAAATTTCAGTCGGATATTTTGCCCCAGAGCCAGATAGTGTTGTTTAACTAATCTATTCTAAACAAGGAGAAGAATACAATGCGTAAAGTGACTGTGATTTCAGTAGTGATGTTGGTGATCGCCGGTCTATTGCTGTCAGCCTGTGCGCCAGCTACTACGTCTGGCACACCCGCTCCTTCCGGCCCGCCGGATTGCACCAAGGCAGAAGTTTTCTGCGTTGGCCTGGTTACCGATGTCGGCAAGGTGGATGACAAATCCTTCAACCAGTCTGCTTGGGAAGGACTTCAGCAGGCCAAGAAAGAAGGCAATGCCGACTGGATCCAGTATATTGAGACCACCGACTCGAAGGACTATGATAAGAATATTGCCACGTTCGCAGACGCCGGTTACGATGTGATCGTGACCAGTGGTTTCAACTTGACCGATCCAACTTACGCGGCTGCCAAGAAATATCCGAAGTCTATTTTCCTTGGCACGGATCAGTTCTTACTAAAGGACGACAAACATCCTGACCTGCCGCTGGCCAATCTGGTCGGTTTGGTATACAACGAAGATCAGTCGGGCTTTCTGGTTGGCGCGCTGGCCGCAATGATGTCCAAATCGCATAATATTGGCGGTGTGTTCGGCACGGACGCGGTCCCGCCCGTCTGGCGCTATGGCGAGGGTTACAGAGCAGGCGCGGCTTACGAGGACGCCAAGAAGGGCACCAAGACAACGGTCACTAATGTGTATCACAGCGATGTCGGCTTCGACAAGACGTTCACGGATCCGACTTGGGGCGCCGATACGGCCAACTCCATGATGGACAAAGGTGCGGACGTGATCTTCGGCGGCGGCGGCAAGACTGGCAACGGCGCGGTCATTGCGGCGGCCCAACGTAGCCTGTATGGCATCGGCGTGGACGTCGACCAGTATCTCACTCTGCCCGAAGCGCAGAAGCAATTGCTCACTAGTGCCCTGAAGCCCATCACGGCCCCTGTTGCAGACCTCATCAAACAGGCTAAGGCGGGTCAGATTAAGGGCGGCCTATTTTTTGGTGCGGCGGGTTATGCTCCCTATCATGATCTCGTCAGCAAAGTTCCAGCGGATGTCGATGCAGAGATGCAAGCGCTGCTGAAGGGTTTGACCGATGGCACAATCAAGACGAATGTGCCTCCAGTAAAACCAGCCCAGTAGTCTCCTAATCAGCGATGTGAAGGGGAAAGAGGCCACCCCTCTTTCCCCTTTATTGTTATCATCAGACAAACCCTTATCCTCTTAATCCAGCGGAGAGTATGCCATGCAACGCGGTAGCGATCGGCGGCTCACCAAGGGCCTAAAGCGGTTGTTGTATTCCTTGTATGTGCCTCTGCTGGCTGTTCTGACGTCAATTATCCTCGGGGGCCTGATTATCAAAGCGGTTGGCGGCGATCCCATCGCTGCCTATCGAGGTCTATTAGAGGGAGCCTTTGGCACGCCCAGAGCATTGAGTGAAACCGCTGTCTGGGCTACCCCGTATATCTTCGCCGGGTTGGCAGTTGCAGTGGCTTTCAAAGGCGGACTGTTCAACATTGGCGCGGAAGGCCAACTGGCGTTTGGCGCGGTCACTGCCGCGTTGATTGGCTATGCTTTGCCAGTCTGGCTTCATACTGATATTCCCGCATTTATTCACATTCCATTGGCAGTGGGGTTGGGAGTGCTGGCCGGAGCGCTGTGGGCGGCTATCCCTGGTGCGCTGAAGGCATATACTGGTGGGCACGAAGTCATCAACACGATCATGATGAACTATATTGCCCTCAACATCACTTCATTCCTGCTCAATGGTCCGATGAAAAATCCTGATCCATTGAATCTCTCGGCCCGTACTCCGGATATTGCTGCAAGTGCACGCATTCCTCCTATCTTTCCTGATTTGCGCGTCCACTGGGGGTTCGTATTGGCGCTTCTTGTCGCAGGGCTGATGTGGTGGCTCCTATGGAAGACGACCCTGGGATTTGAAATCCGCACTGTTGGCGCTAACCCGGACGCAGCCAAGTATGCCGGCATCAATGTCAAACGGATTATCGTGTTAACGATGGCTATCTCTGGCGCGCTAGCAGGGCTGGCCGGTGCAATTGAAGTGACGGCCCTTAATTACCGTCACGAACTTGGATTTTCCATTGGTTATGGCTTCGATGCCATTGCCATCGCTCTACTTGGCAAGAGCAACCCTTTTGGGGTAGTTTTGGCTGCGATCTTGTTCGGCGCCATGCGTAACGGCGCGACCCGTATGCAGTTCCTGACGCAGATCCCAGTCGATATCATCTCGGTTATCCAAGCCTTGATTCTGCTATTCGTTGCGGCCGATGCGATCATTCGTTTCATCTACCGCATACGCGCCCGTGAGGAACGTGTCGTGTTGACGCGGGGCTGGGGCGGTTAGGAGGGAAGCATGGACTGGCGCCGATTTGGTATCATCTTATTCATTATTTCCATCATGTTTGGCATTGTTGTGCTGATAGGCATAACTCAGAACTCTCCGTTCGTGATCATCACCAGCATGTTGGCTACTACTATTGCGGTGGCGACTCCGCTGACGTTAGGCGCACTGTCTGGCATCTTTTGTGAGCGGGCAGGCGTGGTTAACATCGGCATTGAGGGCATGATGCTCGGGGCGGCTTTCTTTGGCTGGCTGGCTTCGCTCTATATGAATAGTATTTTCCACTTTTCGACCATGCCCAGTCTGATAGTCGGCGTGATTGCAGCTATGTTGAGTGGCGGACTGTTTGCCCTGCTGCACGCCGTTTTATCAATCACCTTCAAAGTGGATCAGATCATCGGCGGAACGGTGATCAACATTCTAGCCATCGGCGTCACCGGCTTCCTCAACCGTCAGTTATTTTTTGAGAGTGGTAGTGTTTTCGGCGGGCAGGTCCCGCACTCACCGGGCGTCCTGCCAAGCATCCGCATCCCGCTGCTGGCAGACATCCCTACCTTCGGCCGCATCTTCGAGCAGCAACCTATTACCGTGGCCGCTTTAATCCTAGTTGTCATTACTCATTTCATATTGTTTAAGACCCGCTGGGGCCTGCGAACTAGAGCTGTTGGCGAGCATCCCCGTGCAGCCGAAACCGTCGGCATCAATGTGGTACGCACGCGTTATATCAACGTCATCATCGGTGGCATGATAGCTGGGTTGGGTGGGGCATACTTCACCCTTCAGTCTGTTTCCTCATTCGAACCATTGATGACGAACGGGCGCGGGTTTATTGCTTTGGCCGCCATGATCTTCGGTAACTGGACGCCATTCGGAGCTTGGGCGGCTGCGCTTGTTTTCGGGGCGGCGCAAGCTTTGCAGATCAATCTGCAATTCTTCAGGGAACTGATCCCGGCCCAGTGGGCGTTCCTCCAAAATTCATACTTGGTTGGCCTGGCGCCCTATATCCTCACCATGCTGATTCTCACCGGCTTGATTGGCAAGACGACCCCACCAGCCGCTGACGGCCAGCCCTATGAAAAGTAGGAAGCCGCTATGACAAACAACAACATGATTCTTGAAGCTAAAGACATCACGAAGAAATTCCCCGGCGTTCTTGCTAACGATCATGTGAACTTCGACCTACACAAAGGCGAAATTCATGCGTTACTCGGCGAGAATGGTGCCGGAAAAACCACACTCATGAACATCTTGTACGGTCTCTATCGCCCCGATTCGGGTGAGGTCCGTGTCAAGGGAGAGGCCACTGTCATTCATTCTCCCAAGGATTCCATTGCCTTGGGAATTGGAATGGTGCATCAGCATTTTATGCTTATCCCTGTCTTTACTGTTGCAGAAAATATCATGCTTGGCGATGAAACTGTGCGCCACGGCATGCTAGACCGCAAGACGGTCGCGGCGAAAATAAAGGACCTTTCTCAAAGGTACGGTCTAGACGTCGACCCGCAAGCGTTGGTCGGGCAGTTACCTGTCGGCGTGCAACAGCGTGTGGAGATCGTCAAAACGCTTTATCGGGATGCTGAGATTCTCATTTTGGATGAACCCACCGCGGTGTTAACTCCACAGGAATCTGACGACTTGTTCCGCATCATGCGTGAACTGACCAGACGCGGTGTGTCAATCATCTTCATTACCCACAAACTGAAGGAAGTGCTGGCTGTTGCCGATCGGATTACGGTTATGCGCGCCGGGCAGGTGGTTGGAACTACCCAACCCGCAGACACCGATGAAGACAAACTTGCTGCCATGATGGTTGGACGCGAGGTCATCTTGACCGTTAAAAAAGGCTCGGCTGAACCTAAGGATGTTGTACTCCAGGTTGAAAATCTGCAAGTTCAAGATGATCGCGGATTGGATATAGTTCGCGGCGTCTCGTTTGAGGTGCGTGCTGGTGAAATCCTGGGGATTGCCGGGGTGCAGGGCAACGGCCAGACACAACTCGCTGAAGCGTTGACGGGACTTCGTCCGGTAAAGAGTGGCAAATTCATCCTGGCGGATAAGGATGTGACCGGCAAACCGCCGCGGCCCATTACGCAAACTGGTCTGGGCCATATTCCCGAGGACCGTCAACGGCATGGCTTGGTGTTACCTTATACGGTAGCTGATAACATGGTCTTATGCAGCTATTATTTGTCACCCTTTGCGCGTAATGGGATCATCCAGCAAAGCGCGGTGGATTCCAATGCGCGTCAACTGATCCAAGAATACGACGTGCGGACGCCGTCACCGTATGTACCGACCTTCAAACTGTCTGGCGGAAACCAGCAGAAGGTCATTGTCGCGCGCGAGCTCAGCCGCCCGATCAAACTGCTCGTAGCCTCACAGCCGACTCGCGGCCTAGATGTTGGCTCGATTGAATACATCCACAAAGAGATCGTTGCCATGCGTGATCGCGGCCTCGGCGTGCTGCTCATCTCGGCTGAACTGGATGAGATCATGGCGCTCTCGGATCGTATCGCCGTGATGTATCGCGGCCAAATTGTTGCGACGGTCGAGGTGGGCAAGGTTACCCGTGAGCAGCTCGGCTTGCTGATGGCGGGTATCACGCCGGAGAAGATCGCGGCGTGAAGCCGCAACCTTCTCTGAAAGCTAATGGGCGAGCCATCACTCGCCCATTTTTATTCTGAAACGCGTTTTGCAGAACTCAGCGCGTTCGGTTGAACGCGTGATCGATCAGGAGATAGAGCACAACTGCCGCGCCGACGATAAAGGCGAGCAGAACGATCGGGGATAGCTGCACAAACAAAACGATCCGCACGCGGTCCAGCACAAACCACGCGACGGCGATCAGTCAGAATGATCAGGAACAACAGAGACGATAAGCGACTACGCATGATCAATAAGACGCAGGGACAAAGTCACCTGGCCCGCTTAGCGAATTAATGAATCATATTGCGTAGAATGAAGAACGCGGCCACGGCGACAATCACTAGGCAGCCCAGATGGAAAACGAAGTGGAGCATGCGAAAGACAAATCGAAATATAAAGAACGCGACTAAGCCTAAGACTCCCGCTGCGATGAGGACGATCGGGTTGGTCGTCGCGATCAGTTGCTGAATTTGTTGTCCAATTGGCATTTTGTCTTCTCCTCTTTGAAAGTTGATGTCAACCTAACTCGGCCGCCATCATATCGATGAGATCAGCGCGGCTCACGATGCCGATCAATTGATCGTTCTCGGTAACCGGCACGGGATTGACGCCATGTTTGACCATCAACTCGGCCAGGTCTTCAATCTCAGTGTCGGGGCCAATTGTCGTGACTTTGCTCGTCATCACATCGGTTGCTTGTGTACCCAGCATGTGGCGCATGCGTTCGCGCGCGTGACCGGGCCACTCCAATGGAATGCGGCCCAGATCCAGCACCTGAATGAAGTGGGCCATCTCCAGGCGGGTATTGCGTACGATGAGATCGTGTTCGGTGATGATGCCCAGCACATGATTTTGATCGTCGACGACCGGTACGCCGCTGATGTTGTGTTCGCCCATCAGTTTGGCGATGTCGTTGACTGATGTATCAGCCTTCACCGTCAGTACAGCCTTCGTCATGATGTCGCTGACTTTCATTGTAATCTCCCGTCTGCAAAAACGATTTTGCCCCGCTTGATCACACTTTTTACTAAATTTGTTCCATAGCGATAACCGATCGATCGATAGTCGCTGACGTCCATGATCAAAACATCGGCTTGTTTGCCAATCTCGATCGACCCGATCGATTCCCCGCGCCCGATCGCGTATGCGGCGTTGATCGTGGCCGCCGCTAAAGCCTGCGCCTGCGTCAGTTTCATATAGCGGCAGGCCAAGGCTATTACCATTTGCATCGACTCACACCAGCTGGTGCCGGGGTTCAAATCCGTGGCGATCGATAACGCCCCGCCTGCTTCGAGGATCGCTTTGGCGGGCGTGTAATCGCGCTGGGCTAAACCGAAGGGCGTGCCCGGTAAGCCCACTGCGATCGTTTTACTCTGACCCAATGATTTGATTTCGTCTGGTGGCGTGGCCACCACATGATCCACGCTCACCGCGCCGAGCTCAACCCCCAGGCGAGTGCCGCCCAACGGTTCGAATTCATCAACGTGAATTTTAAGCGCATACCCTAACTCTTTCGCGCGAATCAAAATTTTTCTGGTCTGCGCCAGTGTGAAAGCACCCTCTTCGCAAAAAACATCGCAGAATACGACAGAGTGAGTTGTATTTTGGGCCTCTGGCAGCATCTCATTGATTACTAAATCAGTGTAGGCATCCTCGCGGCCTTTGTATTCGATCGGAATTGCATGCGCGCCGAGAAAAGTTGGCACTAAATCAATGGCGTGCTGCTTATCCAGCTGCAAGATCGCGTCGAGCATTTTCAACTCTGCTTGCGTCTCAAGCCCATAGCCCGTCTTGGCCTCGATCGTGGTCGTGCCGTGCATCAACATGCGATCGAGTCGCGATCGGGTTTGATCGATCAGTTGATCGACGCTGGCTAGGCGCGTGCTGCGCACCGTCGACATAATGCCGCCGCCCGCGTTCATGATCTCCATGTAGGTTGCGCCTGCGATGCGCTGCTCAAACTCATTCGCGCGATCGCCTGCGTACACGACATGCGTGTGCGGATCGACAAAGCCGGGCATGACGACCTGCAGATTCGCGTCGATCGTTTGTTTAGATTGATGCCGCTTGATGAGATCGGCCGATGAGCCGAGATCGACGATCGATTCGCCGATGATCGCAATTGCCCCGTCTTCGATCGATCCGAGATCGCCTAAGAGTGTGCCGCGTTGAGGTCCATCGTTGTGAGCAGGAATGGTGAGGAGTTGCGAAGCGTGCGTGATAAGGAGATCGACGTTCATGCGTCGATCATAGCACAAAAAAACCAGACTTCAACTTGAAGCCTGGCTTGCATTGGCGCCCCCGGCAGGAATTGAACCCACAACCCTTTCCTTAGGACGGAACCGCTCTATCCAGTTGAGCTACGGGGGCAATGAAGGTATTATAGCATAGTGCGGATTTGTTATAATCAATTCGCTCAAGCCGGAGCGTCAACTCCAGCGTGGGGAAGTGGGAGCTGGCGCTCCCCTTCGAGCAAAAGGAGTAATTATGCGCCTTATTATTCAACGCGTTTCAAGTGCCAGCGTCACCGTCGATGGAAAGATCGTCGGGGAGTGCGGCCGCGGCCTGTGTCTTTTAGCCGGAGTGAAAGTCGGCGATACTAAAACTGAAGCCGAATGGCTGGCGAATAAAGTGGCCAATCTGCGCGTGTTCGATGACGACGAAGACAAGCTGAATCGATCGATCTTGGATGTTAAGGGCGAAGCGCTGGTTGTGTCGCAGTTTACTTTGTATGCCGATGCGCGTAAAGGCCGGCGTCCGGCGTTTATCGATGCGGAGGTGCCGGAGAAGGCCGAGCCATTAGTTTCACACTTCGTCGATCAACTGCGGGCCGAAGGTGTGCCGGTGCACACCGGCGTCTTTCGAGCGATGATGCAGGTCGAGATTCACAATGACGGACCGGTCACGATCGTTTTAGAAAAATAGAGACGCTCATCAGAGCGTCTCTATTCGCCTTCATTGGATTTCAGAATTGCCGCTTCGATTGTTGCCGCATGACC
>JBGQGR010000043.1:0-10548 GCA_041497495.1 Anaerolineae bacterium
GCATTTGTGCTACAATATTTTCACGATGAGCAAATATCCGACACTCAACATCGAAACCTTGCTGAAGGCTTACTCATCTGATCTACACAGCCCCAATGGCAACGGGGTCAATGCGAGCCGTGAGCTGATTGGCAAAGCGTACGCCCTGGCGGAGAAAGCCCACGCGGGCCAGAAGCGATCATCGGGCGAGCCATACGTGCAGCACTGCCTCGCCGTTGCCAACATCCTCACCGAATTCAACCTCGACGCGCCGACGATCGCCGCTGCACTGCTCCACGATACGCTCGAAGATACCACTGTCACACGCAGCGAATTGAAGTCACAATTCGGCGAAGAAGTCACTTCGTTGATCGAAGGGGTCACCAAGCTCGGCCAATTCGATCAACTCGATTCGAAAGGCGAACGATCGTACGATGAGCGCGAACTCGAATCGCTGCGCAAGATGTTTTTGGCCATGGTCGACGATCCGCGCGTGGTGTTGATTAAGCTGGCCGATCGGTTGCACAACATGCGCACACTCAATGCGCTGACGGAAGATCGACGCCAGCGCATCGCCCAAGAGACACTGGAATTGTTCGCGCCACTCGCCAATCGATTGGGCATCTGGCAGATGAAATGGGAACTGGAAGACTTAGGCTTTCGCTATTTATATCCCGACAAATATAAAGAGATCGCGGCGCTCATCGACGAACGGCGGCCCAATCGCGAAGATTACATCGACGAGATCATCCGCAAGCTGCAAGATAAATTGATAGCCGAAGGGATCCAGAGCGCCGAAATATCCGGCCGGCCTAAACACATCTACAGCATCTGGAAAAAGATGGAACGCAAAGGCGGCTTCGATCAAGTCTATGATGTGCGGGCCGTGCGTGTGATCGTCGATACGATGGCGCAATGCTACGCAGTGCTGGGCATCGTGCATTCAATGTGGCAGCCGATCCGGGGCGAGTTCGACGATTACATCGCGACGCCGAAAGACAACTTCTATCAAAGTCTGCACACGGCCGTTATCGCCGACGAAGGCAAGACCCTCGAAGTCCAAATCCGCACGCCTGAGATGCACCGCCACGCCGAACTGGGTATCGCCGCGCACTGGCGTTACAAGGAAGGCGGCAAGAGCGATCTCAAGTACGAAGAGAAGATCAAGTGGTTCCGCCAGTTGATGGATTTCCGCTCTGACATTTCGGATCCAAAAGAGTTTGTCGATTCGCTGCGCAACGATGTCTTTCAAGATCGCGTGTATGTCTTCACGCCGAAAGGCAAGCTGATCGATCTGGCGACGGGCAGCACGCCGATCGATTTTGCGTACCACATCCACACCGACGTCGGCGATCGCTGCCGGGGCGCGCGCGTCAACGGCAGTCTCGTGCCGCTCGATTATCAACTACAGACCGGTGATCGAGTGGAGATCCTCACCGCCAAACGCGGCGGGCCGAGCCGTGACTGGCTGAATCCCAATTTAGGCTACGTCAAAACCGAGCGCGCCCGCACCAAGATCAAAGTCTGGTTTAAGAAACAAGATCGGGAAGCCAACATTGCGCAAGGTCGCGACATCCTTGAGCGCGAGCTGCGCCGCTTGAGTGTGGAAGCCATGCCGCATGACGCGGTCGCCAAGCTGTTTAATCTCGATAAAGTCGATGACTTCTTAGAGAAGATCGGCAACAACGACATCAGTTCGCAAGCCATCGTCAGCAAAGTGATCGAAGCGGATCGCAAAGCGAATCCGCCGGAAGAAGAGCCGGTCAATTTTGTGCCGCCGTCGAAGCTGGAAGTTTCCGATCTGACCGTGCGCGGCACGGGCGGCATGCTGACGACTTTGGCGCCCTGCTGCAATCCCGTCCCCGGCGATGCCATCGTCGGCTATGTGACGCGCGGGCGAGGCGTAACGGTTCACAAACGCAATTGCGTGAACGTCGTACACAGCCGTGAATCCGAGCGGCTGATCGAAGTTTCCTGGGGCAGCAAGCAGCGCACGTATCCGGTGACGATCAAAATCACCGCTTACGATCGCGACGGGCTGCTGCGCGATGTCGCCGCCGTCATCACCGGCGGAAGCGTCAATATGAGCAGCGTCAACGTCACGACCAACAAAAACATCGCCACGTTTTTGGCGACGCTGGAGATCGCCGGCACATCCCAGTTGTCCACTGTGATGGACCGCATCGAGCGGCTGCCGAATATCATCGAAGTGAGACGGCAGACAAGTTAGCCGATAGCGTATCGCATATCGTGTATCGTTAATTCCTCCCCTGTTCGCGCTTGCGCTGATATCACGATCGGGCATGACGCCAGCGAATCGGGGAGGGTCGGGTAGGTTGCTGAACATCACATGAAATCAAAGACACTTTTTCTTTCAATCCTCACGCTCTTCGTTACGGCCTGCGCCAGCAATACTGGCAGCCACACATCTCCACCTGCCCCGACTGCTTTTACGCCCCTGCCCTATACGGAAATTTTCGACGATCCGGCCAGCGGTTGGAAAACCGCGTCGGACGATTCGATCAAGATTCAATATCAAAACAGCGCGTTGAACTTTACGCTTGACACACTCAACTCGATCGCCTGGTCGACGCCCAACCAAAAATTCAGTGACTTCACCCTCGATGTCGATGCGTCGCAAGTCGATGGGCCGGACGATAACGGTTACGGCGTGATTGTGCGCTATGTGGACGATCGCAACTTCTACCGATTGGACATCAGCGGCGACGGCTACTTCGACGTGTTGAAATATAAAGCGGGCACCTGGATCAAGATTCAAGATTGGACAGAATCGCCGGCCATTCACCAAGGCGCCACGACGAATCACTTGCGCGTCGTCGCGCGCGGCAATCAATTCACCTTCAGCGTGAACGATCAAATCGTCAAGACTTTTACCGATGATGATTTCAAACAAGGCGACATCGGCTTATCGGCGGGCACGTTCTTCGAGCATGTGGGCGTGCATGTCGCGTTCGACAACCTGCGCGTCACCGGAGTAAAGCCGTGACCGATTGCCTCTTCTGCCAGATCGCCGCCGGGCAGCTACCGGCCAAGATCGTTTATCGCAGTTCAGACATTGTCGGCTTTCATGATATTTCTCCGCAAGCGCCTACTCACATATTAGTAATTCCAATCAAGCACATCGCATCGGCCCGCGAACTTCAATCGGGCGATGCGGATCTGATCGGGCGCATGATTTTCACGGCCACACAAATCGCCACAGATCAACATCTCGATCAAGGTTATCGTTTAGTCATCAACACTGGCCCGCAAGGCGGCCAATCGGTCGATCATCTACACGTTCACATTTTGGGTGGGCGGCAAATGCACTGGCCGCCGGGTTAGGCTCAGCGTGGCACGTTACCCACTTTTGCAAGTCGATGCGTTTACCACTAAGCCATTGAGCGGCAATCCGTGCGCGGTCGTGTTGGATGCGGACGATCTGGACGATCGATCGATGCTGGCGATTGCGCGCGAGATGAATTTATCCGAAACGGCCTTCGTGCGCCGATCGGCAGCAGCTGACTTCGGGGTGCGTTACTTCACGCCGGCCGAAGAGATTCCGCTGGCCGGACATCCAACGATTGCAACCACATTCGCGCTGATTGATATAGGCCGCTTGAAATTGAACGGCGATCTCACACAGATCACACTTGAACTGAAAGTCGGACCAATTCAAGTTGAAATTTTTTCGCACAATAACATCGTCGATCGAATCATCATGACGCAAAAGAAACCGCAGTTCTTATCAAAGCATCGATCCGAAGATGTGCTGCCTCTGTTCGATCTCAAGCCGGAAGATGCTCTACCGAATGTCCCGATCCAAACCGTCAGCACGGGCACGCCGCAGTTGATGATTCCAATCCGCAATCACGACGCACTACGCCGCGCGCAAATCGATGTGAACGCATATACTGTGTATCGAAACAAATCCGACTTCTTCAGCCCGCATCTGTTTTGCTTGCAAGGCGTTACCGATCGAGGTCAGACTTTCGCCCGTCACTTCGGCGTGCCGCCGGATACACTGGAAGATCCATTCACCGGATCGGCGACGGGCGGCATGGCCGCCTACGTGTGGCATTATGGCTTGATCGATCGACCATCATTCATCGCCGAGCAAGGACATTGGCTGAATCGACCGGGCGAAGCGACGGTTGAAGTGATCGGATCGCGTGATAATATTGAGACGGTCAAAGTCGGCGGCAATGCCATCACTGTTTTTCGCGGCGAGTTGGTGATTTGAGAAAGTAATTTAACCACGGAGACACAGAGCGCACGGAATCATTTATAAAACCTCTGTGGTTAATATTTACAGTCAGGGAGCGATCGCAATTGGCAAAGCCCGTTATCTTCACCATCGACGATGATCCCATGGTCTTGAGCGCGATCGAACGCGATTTGCGCAAGAAGTACGGCCGGGATTACCGCATCCTCAAAGCTGATTCGGGCGCAAGCGCGATCGAATCACTTAAGCAGCTGCACCAGCGAGCGGAGACGGTCGCGCTGCTACTGGCCGATCAGCGCATGCCGCAGATGACGGGTGTACAGCTGCTTGAGAAATCGATGGACTTGTTCCCCGACACAAAACGAGTGCTGCTTACGGCCTATGCCGATACCGAAGCGGCGATCAATGCGATCAATCTCGTCGGCCTCGATTACTATTTGCTCAAGCCGTGGGATCCGCCCGAGGATAAATTGTATCCCGTGCTCGACGACCTGCTCGACGAATGGACTGCGCACGCGCGCTTGCCGTTCGATGGCATTCGCGTTGCGGGCACATTGTGGTCTAATGAAGCGCATGAGATCAAAGATTTTTTGGTGCGCCACCAAATTCCATATCAGTGGCTGGATGTTGAAGCGGATCCAAAAGCCCGCGCGCTCGTCGAGCAAGCTAACCAGGGCGTGCTCAAAGTCCCGACGGTGTTCTTCGCGGACGGATCGATCTTGATCCAGCCGGATATTCGCGCCGTCGCGGAAAAAGCGGGCATTTCCACGCACGCACATTTGAAGTTCTATGATGTGATCGGGATCGGCGGCGGACCAGCCGGTTTAGCGGCTGCCGTGTACGCGAGTTCGGAAGGACTCAGCTGCTTATTGATCGAACGGCATGCACCGGGCGGCCAAGCGGGCAGCAGCCCCAAGATCGAAAACTATCTCGGCTTCCCCGTTGGCATTTCCGGCGATGAACTCACGCGCCGCGCGATGACGCAAGCCGTTCGCTTCGGCACTGAGATTTTATCCGCGCAGGAAGTCGTCAAAATTCGCACGCAAGATCATTATCATTTGGTCACCTGCAATGATGGCACTGAAGTTTCATGCCACGCGCTGTTGATCGCCACCGGCGCATCTTTCCACCAATTGACGATGCCCGGTGCCGCGGAACTAACCGGCAAAGGTATTTACTACGGCGCGGCGCACACCGAAGCCAGTTTCTATAAAGATCAAGACGTGTTCGTCGTCGGCGGTGCAAATTCGGCGGGACAAGGTGCCATGTATCTCACGCGCTTCGCACGCAAAGTCACCGTGTTGATTCGCGGGCCGGAAGCGACGGCCTCGCAGTACCTGATCGATGCCCTGCAGCAGAATCCCAAGATCGAAATTTGCCTCAACACCGATTTGCTTGAAGTGCGCGGCAGCGACAAACTTGAAGAGATCGTAATCAAGAATACTGAAAAGCAAGAAGTGAGAACGCTGCCCGCCGCGGCGCTGTTCGTGTTCATCGGCGTTCGCCCACAAAGCAATCTGGCGGCCGATCTGATCGAGCGCGATGCAAATGGCTACATTTATACCGGCCCCGATCTTGTGCGCGAAGGTAAACGCCCGATCAGCTGGAAACCCGATCGGGATCCACTGATGATGGAAACGAGCGTGCCGGGCATTTTCGCCGCGGGCGATGTTCGACATGGCACCAATCATCGCGTCGCTTCGGCCAGCGGCGAAGGCGGCATTGCGGTGGCATCGATTAAGCAGTATTTGAAAACGTTGTAAAGCATTTAAACCGCCAAGACGCCAAGGGCGCAAAGAAACATATATGGAAGAAGATGCAATTGCAAAGATAATTGTAGATGCAGCGATAAAAGTTCATCGCACGTTAGGTCCTGGATTGTTGGAGTCTGCCTACCAGCAATGTCTTGCCTACGAGCTTCGCAAGCGTGGATTAAAGGTTGAAACTGAATTGGTTCAACCGATCGTGTATGAAGGCAACAAAATTGATGCGGGCTATCGAATCGATATGCTGATTGAAGAGCGCGTGATCATTGAAAACAAAATGGTCGAACAAATCTTGCCCGTGCATGAAGCGCAATTGCTAACGTACTTAAAACTGCGCAACTGTCAGGTTGGATTTCTTTTAAACTGGAACGTCAAATTGATGAAACACGGTATAAGACGTATGGTATACAATTTCATCGAATCACCCAACCACCAACTCAACAAAACTTCGCCCTAAAAACCTTGGCGGTCTTGGCGTCTTGGCGGTAGGATTACTTGCGTCTTGGCGGTTAAAAACTTGTATACTGAATTCTTGAAACGCCTGTCCTTATTCAGCGGACTTGCCGATCACGATCTCAAATGGCTGATCGAACAAGCCAAGCCGATCGCGATCAACGCGGGCGACGTGTTGATCGAAGAAGGCACGCTCGGCGATTCGATGTTCATCATCCTTGACGGCGAGTTCGAGGTCAGCAAGCGTTCCGCCCAGCAGGACATCAAGCTCGACGTGCGCGAGCAAGGCGCGGTGATCGGCGAAATGTCCCTGCTCGATCATGCGCCGCGATCGGCCACAGTGCGCGCCCTAAAAGATGGCCGCTTATTGATGATCGATCACTCGACATTCGATCAGCTGCTGGCCTCCAGTCCGACCGCGGCCATGTCGATCCTGCATACGGTCACCTCGCGGCTGCGGCAGAACGAAGCGCTGCTGCATCAACGCGAAAAGATGGCCGGACTCGGCACGCTCGCCGCCGGACTCGCGCACGAATTAAATAATCCGGCCGCCGCCGCGCAGCGCAGTGTGGATTCACTGCGCGGATCGCTGGCCAAGTGGCAGCAGTTGACCCTGCAATTGGATCATCGCAAATTCGATCAGTCCCACGCCGATCGGCTGAATCAACTACGCGATGAAATGGAGCGGCACAATCGATCGGGCGTCACGCTTAATCCAATCGAGCGCAGCGATCATGAGAGCGAACTGCAAGCGTGGCTGGAAGATCAAGGCATCGATGACGCTTACGAACTCGCGCCCACCCTCTTCTCGTTTGGACTCCATGTTTCTAAACTGAAAGAGACCGCCGCGCAATTCGCCGAAGATGATCGATCGACCGTCCTGCGTTGGTTGGCCTACGGCTACACTGTTTATTCGCTGTTGGATGAAGTCGGCACCAGTTCGCAGCGCATTTCGGAAATCGTCAAAGCGGTCAAATCATACTCGTATTTGGATCAAGCACCGGTTCAAGAAGTCAACGCGCATGATGGACTGGAGAACACGTTAATCATTTTGAAGCACAAGCTCAAGCACGGTATCAACGTTGTGCGCGAATACGATCCCGATCTGCCGCGCATCGAAGCGTATGCCAGTGAACTGAATCAAATTTGGACCAACATCATCGACAACGCCATCGACGCGATGCACGGTCAGGGCGAGATCAATTTGAAAACATATCAACAGACCGGCAATGTGGTCGTTGAGATTTGCGATAATGGGCCGGGCATTCCGTCCGAGATTCAAGCGCGCATCTTCGAACCGTTCTTTACCACCAAAGCACCCGGTATCGGCACCGGCTTGGGCTTGAATATCGCGTATAACATTGTGCAGAAGCATCGCGGCTTAATCAAAGTCGATTCGCAACCGGGCCGGACGTGCTTTCAAGTGACGCTGCCGATCCGATTGAAGTGATGTCATTCACCGCAAAGTACGCCAAGGGCACAAAGTTCTTAACTTGATTTTGCTTCGCGTTCTTCGCGCTCTTTGCGGTAAATTATTTGAAAGCAAGCGAGGAGATCATGAACGACCGAGACAAGTTGATGAAGAAGATTCTGCAAGAAACAAAATCGATCGCGGTTGTGGGCATTTCGGCCAATGACACGAAAGCAAGTTTTGAAGTGGGCTACTACCTGCGCGAGTTCGGCTATCGCATCTTTCCAGTCAATCCCAAATTGACCGAATGGCTCGGCGAGAAAGCTTATCCCGATCTCATTTCGATTCCCGAAAAAGTCGATGTGGTCAATATCTTCCGCCCCTCCGAAGATGTTCCGCCGTTTGTCGATCAGGCGATCCAGATCAAAGCGAAGTGCGTGTGGCTGCCTTTGGGGATCGTGAATGAAGACGCGGCGAAGAAAGCACGCGCCGCCGGATTGGATGTGATCATGGATGCCTGCATGATGATTGAGTACGGGCGGTTGATCGGATCGCGGCAGTAATGCATCGAGTATGTTGTTAGCGGAATCACGTTTAGGATATGTGCTTAATGGCTGAAATTTCGCCAGTTGGTCCAACTGAAATGGAAATAGACGGGAGAAGCGAATGTTGAAAAAAATCTTCTGTCCCACCGTGTTCATGGCAGTGGCACTGCTTGCGTTGGTCATGCTCGCGGCTCCCCGCGCGCTCGCGTCGCCGTCAACCGTCACCTTTACCGTCGACACGATCGGCGACCGGCTCGATGACGATACGAGCGATGGCGTGTGTCATACGAGCGTCAATACGTGCTCGCTGCGCGCGGCGATCATGCAGGCCAACCACCTAAATGCTCCCGGCGTGACGACCATCATCGTCCCGGCCGGAACGTATACGCTCACTCGTCCGTTGAGTGGCGCCAATGGCGAGGACAATGGCGATCTGAATCTTACGGCGCCGCTTAGCCCCAATCAGAGCATCATCATCAACGGCGCGGGCGCGGCCAGCACGATCATCGACGCCAACCAGATTGACCGCGTGTTCCGCATCGAATCCGGCCGCACTGCGAGCATCGGCGGCGTCACCATCCGCAATGGATTCTCGCCCCTCAGCGACGGCGGCGGGATTTGGAATCACGGTAGTCTGACGGTCAGCAATTCCACGATCTCCGGTAACCATGCTATTCGTGGGGGCGGCATCTACGACGAACAAAGCCTTACCGTGCTGAATAGCATCATCCGTCAGAACACTTCTGACCACGCCGGCGGCGGCATCTTAAGCGAAGGCGACCTGCATGTGCGCAACAGCACGATCGGGCTGAACAGCGCGGGCGGATTCGGCGGCGGCATCTACACCGGCATAACGCTGACGTTGGCGACCACCACGATCTACGGCAATCATGCCGGCGATGGGGGCGGCATTTTCAACGACGGCTATATGACTGCCGTGAACAGCACCATCGGCCAGAACAACGCCGACACGAACGGCGGCGGCCTCAACAACCGCGCATTGACAAACGGATTGGCGGCCCTATACAACACGACCATTATCGACAACGACTCAGATCACGACCATGACGCCAATGGCGGGATCGGCGGCGGGGTCTACAACGATGGCGCCGCGCGCTTCATCGTGGTCAACACCCTGATCGCCGGCAATACCCAGTTGAACACCCCGTTCTCTGACGATTGCAATGGGACGCTGGAAGCCTATGGCTGGAACCTCCTTGGCGACGCGACGGGCTGCAACATCCCAAACGCTGGAGCCTGGGGCTTCATTTCGCTCAACACGATCGGCCCTTTGCAGCCCAATGGCGGGCCGACCTGGACGCATGCGCTCCTGGCGGGCAGCGAGGCAATCGATACGACGATCGACAGCCTCGGCTGCGTGGATGAGACGGGGGCGCCGTTGACGATCGACCAGCGCGGTGCGGCGCGGCCGGTGGGCGTGCGCTGTGATGTCGGCGCGTTCGAGTACAGCCCGCCACACTACGTCTACCTGCCGCTGATCCTCCGCTAGGGCTTGCCAATTAGATGAACCTAGCTCTCCCGGCTTTAGCGGGAAAGGGCTCATGCAAAGCCGCTAAGCCGCAAAGAAATCGGGGGCAAACTTAGCGTCTTTGCGACTTTATGAAAACTCAGCAGCGAAGCGCGCCGCTGGACTGAATGTGATCATGGATGCGTGTATGATGATCGAGTATGGGCGATTGATCGGGCAGAGGATATAAATCGAATATAGCAGTCGGCTATTCGAAGCTGTTGTTTTGGGCATAGAGTCCGCGCTGCCTAGAAAATTCGGAGGAGCCAATGGCAAATTACGCAGCAGATATTATCGTTGTTGGAGGCGGTGTGATGGGCTGTGCCGCCGCGTACCATCTTGCTAAAGACGGCCAGCAAGTGCTACTGCTTGAACATTTTGCGATTGGCAACCACAGCGGCAGTTCGCACGGAGCGTCGCGCCTATTTCGACTGATCCACGATGGAACAGACTATGTTCAACTGGCGCGAGCTGCTTACTCGCTCTGGCGTCAGCTGGAGATCGAATCTGATGAGCAGCTGCTGCAACAGGTCAACGGCCTTGATCTTGGCTCACCACATGCACTGGAGGGATTTCGCACGACGATGCAGGCTGCTGGTGTATCGTTCGAACAACTCGACCGCGACGAGATCGTGCGCCGC